>JAFCZU010000646.1 GCA_019314185.1 Deltaproteobacteria bacterium
CGATATTCTCATAGGTGGTCAGGACAGGAAGAAGATTAAAGGACTGAAAGATAAAACCGAGCGCAGAACCGCGGAAAGCAGCGCTTTGCTTACGATTTAAAAGATTTATATGCTCTCCGGCAACAAAAACGTCTCCCACAGTTGGTTTGTCTAGGCAGCCGATCAGGTTTAATATGGTAGTTTTGCCGCTTCCGGAAGGACCTACAAACGAAACAAAAGATGCTTCTTTAATAGAAAGTGAAACATTCTGCAGGGCTTTGACCGGAATTTCTCCAATTTGATATGTTTTAGATACATTTTTTAGCTGAACCAATTTCATAGCTCCTCCTTGCTTCTGTATCATTGCGCCCAAAATGGTTATGAAGTGAACAAAATGGACTTTTTACGAAGACATCAATTTTGATGAACTCGTAAAAAGTCGAAAATTCTCCTGTTTGTCTTTTCCGTAAAAGCTGGAATCCAGTAATTATAAATAGTTGTTAAGGGAAAAATCTCAATTTAGCTTTAAAACTCTTTTTATTGCATTAGCAACACTGCCTTTAAACTCAAAATGAGTTTTGCCGCTATTTTTCAGCGCTTCAATCATTTTGGAACCAAATGATTCTGCAATTATGATATCTATGTCCTTTTGAGCAAGGAAATTTGCTGCTAACGGTCCGGCATTACGACTTGAGTTTTTGTAAGGGTTGTCAATAACTTCGATCAATTCCCCTTTGTTGTTAAAGATATGATAATAGGGACATTTAGCAGCTATATTGCTTACAAATGCTTTTGCGGTTTTATTATTGGCAGCAACCGCAATTTTCATTTTTTCCAGCTCGGCAGCATTAACCATAACTGAACAGAGAAGTAAGATCGTAAGACTTATAAAAAACATTTTTTTCATATTAAGTTCCTCCTATGTTTTCTATGTGGTAATGTCACAAATCAAAGGGTGGGTATGCGATTCTCACTCTAAATTTGCTGTCAAAATTGTAGAAAGCTTAATAATCAAAGGGGTATAGCCTTTTTAATAAAAAGCAACTTTTTTATCAATCAAAATCCATTGCCTAAAAAAGCTATGGATATTTAGGTCGTTGGAAGGAATGTTTTTTAAAAAAATTCAGAAAAATCCGGTTGTCGCTGTAGCCTTATGAAAATATTATACGATACTTACGCATTTTATGCGTTTTTTTAATTGACTGAATTTTTAGGAGGCAAAACAAAAAAGGGCATTTCATCATAATTCGATGAAATGCCCTTTTTTTAACTCAAAAATATTGGTTTAAACAGTAGTGACATTTGCTGCAGCAGGACCTTTTTGACCCTGTTCAATGTCAAAGGTAACTCTGTCACCTTCTTCAAGAGACTTAAAACCAGTTGCATTGATTGCTGAATGATGAACAAATACATCCGGACCATCTTCCTGCTCAATAAAACCAAATCCTTTACCGCTATTAAACCATTTTACAATTCCATTAGCCATAATTAACACCCTCCTTTTTTCAAAAATTCTCATAGTCCCAGACTTCAGGGTGCCACTTTGACAAATGGTATTTTCCTTTAGAAAGAAACCGGTCCACCAATTAAGAACAGACCTTTATTGATTAAAATAGTAATAACACCTTTTAAACTAAAAGCAAGCTTTATTATTGATTTTGTGAAAATATAAGAATTACCCATTAAATGGCTTGTAGAGAAAACTTCTGGATGGTTCTAAATTTATTGACACCTTAAATAACTAACTTAAGTTTCGCACCCTTGATTTCTATCAATATCAAGACGGCAAGAGTTGAAAATAACATTTTTACAGCGAAATCATTTACTTATATTTTGTAAACAGCAACCTGTGCAACATACATCACAAACAGTATATTTCGCCTTAAAATTTATTTTTAGCCCTTGCCGTCTAACGCTTTGGCTAAATTAAAGGGTGCGAAACTTGAGTATTGATGTTTCGAATCCCATTGATAAGCACTGGCCAGGCATACCAGCTGTCAAACAAAACATACCCTGGCACGATACCACAATCGATAGCGCTTTGAATCATCATTAGAGCTAATTCAAGTTTGGTGCAATGCTTTGCTTCAAAACTTCTTTGGCCGCTTATGCTTCTGGGATCTCCT
>JAFCZU010000647.1 GCA_019314185.1 Deltaproteobacteria bacterium
AAGCTCGATTTGCGGCTTCCCCCTTTTTTATGCGTTTTTTTAAAACAGCTTCATCTGTCCTGATGCATCGGCTTTTTGTTTCTTTTTGGTTTTTCCTTTTGCATGAAGGCCCGCCTTGACTTCCTGTTCGTGGATTTCGTGGTTTAGCTTTAACAGGCGCTTTAGGACTTCTTTTCTGGCATCAGGCGAAATTGTGTATCGTACACGGTCATTTTCCGGCAGATAATCAACCTCGTAAAAATCATGAGCCAGATCTATATCCTCCCAGCCGTAAGCCTTTAGAACCGTTTCGTCCATTTGCTTATGGAGTTTGCGCAAGTGTAAGATATCCTTCACCGCCTCGTTGAAGGTGTAAACGCCTTCAGTCTTTTTTAGGTGTTTCCAGAGGTTGGCGGTTTCCTTGCCGTATTGTTTTTGGAATTCTTTGTCCTTCATGGTTGAAATTATTGCTATATCATCATTTGAAAACTCCCTGAGATCAGGGTTGTGGAGCTGGTTATAGGTTTTTGTCAGACCAAGTTTCATTTTTAGCATGAGTTTTTGGCGGAATTCATGGTATTCTTCACCAAGACGCTCCAGTTCTGTTTCTATTTCACCCGAAAGGCTTTGGGGAAATGGGAAAGTGACGAAGCAGTTAGAAGGACTATAGCGCAAGTCCAGTTTCAATGCACCGCTGTACTTTCGCGCCCATTCGTTGTGGAGGGTGGATTGCAAAATAGCAATCTTTGAAAATTTGTCGTTTACATAGACAAAAAGTGCGTGGGTAAACACGCGATCTACCGGGCTCGGTGAAAAGTTTAGATGTTTTGTGGTTGCAGCCGTCACAAAACACTGACCAAGCTTCTGTATGCTTTTGTAGAGCTCAATTCGAGGCCGAATATATTGCCACCATTTCTCCTTTGCGCCCTTGTCTTTTTGTGCAAGACGTACCGGAAGCACTTCTCGCCTTACGACATCAAATGACTCGTGATATTGGTCAGCAAGTTCTTCAGGCCAGTCGAAAAAATTTATAATGCACCGGCCCGGCCTCTGCTCGGGATCATTATTGACTTCCTTACCGTTAATGACCGGAAAAATCACTTCAGCATTTTTCGGATCAGCCGCAATCAGCCTGTCACGCTCTTGATATGTTAAAAGAAAACCATCTCCAAGAAAAATTGACCCCTGAAACATTTGATCCTTATTTTGATGAAGCTCAATTGGCTCGCCAACATCAAGATAATCTTCAAAAAATGAACTGATATAATCGACCGTCTTGCCATCAAGCTGCCGCAAACCTTTCCAGTTGTCTTTAACAACTCCTAACAGCGATACATAAAGATTTGCTTCTCCAGGCCATTTCGTTGAACGAACCGCAAAGTTGATGCTACCGCCCTGATTTTTTATAATCACGTCCAACCCACCTTCGCGCGTCTTCCCATCAATGATAGAGTTGGTCGTAATAATGGCGTTAAACCCACCATCCTTAACAATTCGGTAATTCCGCCGTAGAAAAAAAGTTACCAAGTCACAGCCTTTGGCCGGTGCAAATGCATATCGAGTCCATTCACAAAAGGAATGGCCGCAGGTACCACTAAGGGCCTGGCCGCCCAAATACGGCGGATTACCCAAAATACAATTAAACCCGCCTCCCGCAAAAACTTCCGGAAACTCCAGAAACCAGTGGAAAAATCTTTTCTCTCCAGCAATCCCTCCGGCCTTTCCAGCCTTCATGGGATGAATGGCCTTAGTCCCACTCAAATAGTCCATATACTCTTCATCTGTAACGATCTTCTTTGCATTTGTTTCATCCTTTGGGATAAAGAACTGTGCCACCTGGATATCAGCAAGAGTCTTCAGTACTTTCCGGGAGCCTGTTAAACCGGTCAAACATTATAGAAATATCTGCAAATGAGCCTTCAACAGTTTTACCAAAATCAAAATGACGCTGTTTTCTATCTTTCCTTTCTCTCTTATTTCTCTTTGCCAGCTCAGCCCTCATATCCTTATCATCACCAGGCATTCTTTTAAACGCCTCATCAGCAATACCGTTCTCCAGTTCTTCCTTATGCGCCAGCCCTACAATCGCATCACCCCACTTGATATGATGATCAAGAAAGTTTAATGGCTCTCCGGGATTATGCGCCTCAAGCCACAGGGAAACTTTGCATAATTCAACAGCGAGACGATTCTTATCCACGCCATAAATACACGATTTAATCACATCCCTGATCGCCAACCTCAAAGGCGCAGGTGACGGCTGATCCTCGCCAGTTCTAACCTTTGCGAGTTCGGCCCCAATCCTTCTTGCCGCATTAAGCAGAATATGCCCGCTGCCGCAGGCAACATCGCAGACCTTGATGGATAATAATGCTTTTTCCTTTTCTGATTTTTTGTCGGATGATTTCAGCCTGTCT
>JAFCZU010000196.1 GCA_019314185.1 Deltaproteobacteria bacterium
GAATCAATTAAGCAAGGCAGTTTCTTCTTTAGAAAATAACCTTAAGGCAGTTATGGAAGATTTTCGAGAAGCATTTAGCGCCGGCGCCATGCAGCAATTGAACAGGGTAATTGAGTCATTGAATGAATCCGCAGGCGTCATGGAAAAGCTTCCGGATATCCTTGGCAAAATATTGGATGATATCAACCAAACAAATTATGAGGAGTCCCAAAAACGTCAAACACAAACTAAAGAAGAGTTTGACAGCACTGTTAATAAATTCAAAGCATCCATAGATTCGATTATAGGCAGTCTCTCAAAAGCCGAGCAACAGCAGATCGATAGAGAGCAGTCAATATTGGATCAAGTAAACAAGAGCTTGTCATCTTCGGTCAAGCAGATCGAAGATATGATCCTGCTTCAAGAAACCTACACAAAAGAAATATCAGAGCTAGCTTGTCATCTTCGGTCAAGCAGATCGAAGATATGATCCTGCTTCAAGAAACCTACACAAAAGAAATATCAGAGCTACTTACTTCAACAACAAATGTTGTAAAAGACGAACAAGCGTTACTCTCCCATATCAATGAAAACAATAAGCTAATGGTAGAAATAACTAATAAATTTGATATAATTTCAGCCCGTTTAAACGGTAGTACCGACCAGATGGATAATGCCAGTAAAAACCTGAACTTTTCGCTTCAATCTATCAAGCACATGTTTCAGAAGATGGCGGAATTTAATGATAAAACGCTTGATCAGATCGGTGACTCCCTGTCAGAAAATCAGGAAGTTCTTAATGATTATGTCAGGAAGTTCGAAATTATCCAGAATGGATTGAATGATATTTTTACAGAAGTTGAAGGTGGGCTGACAAGATATTCGGTTACTGTCAAAAATGGAATTAATGATTATCTATCTGAGTTTACAAATAAGTTGTCAGCAGCATCGGGGGCATTGGCTGGAAGTGTTGAAGCGCTTAATGAGCTTTTCGAGATTATTTCCGACCAGTTGGACAATCTTCATAGATGAAACCACTCTTTTTACAGCCGATAATTTCAAATGAGGAAAACATTTTTTCCCTTTCGATTAGCGATTTGATGACCGCATTGCTTTTGGTCTTCATCCTGATTTTGTCAGGGATATCATTGAAATTGGCAAAACAACAGGAAGAAAACAGGGAACGCTTAGATATGATTAGCGTCCAGGAAGAGGCCAAAAGAAGAATTATCGCTCAGCTTAAAGGTGAAAGGGATCAGTTTGATATTGAGGTAGACCAAAAAACCGGAGCAATTAGAATTAAGGAGGGTGTGTTATATGAATTCGGAAGATCTGAATTAAATGAAAAAGACAAACAATTTCTTAATAAATTTATCCCTAGATATGCGAAGATATTGTTCGCAAGAACGGAGATCAGGGAACAAATCGGGCAGGTGATAATCGAAGGACATACAGACAATATTGGCAAATATCTTCCTAATATGAAATTGAGCATGGACAGAGCTTACAACGTTGTTCATTATGTCTATTCTGAGGAATTTACTGACTTTGATTACAAGAATATCTTAAGAAAAAAGCTTTCAGCAGACGGCAGAAGTTTTGTAAATCCAATATCTGAAAATGATACGATAGAAGGTAGGGGCAGGAACCGAAGAGTTGAATTTAAGTTTAGTTTTAAGGACTGGACAACTCTCCAAAGCGAGCAGTTTAATAACAGGGGTGATAATGGATACAGCAAAAAGCCTGCTCAATTTTAATTTTGATGCAAGCATTTTTATTAAATTATATCAAAACATTATTGATGATTCCACAAAACGGGAAATCAATAAGAAGCAAAAAGTTACAGAAAAGATTATTGATAGGTTTTCTCTTTTTACTCCAAAAATCCCGCCCGATGTTGGAGAGATTTATCGTTTATTTATGAAAAGCGCCAAAGAAGACAGAAGTGCTATAGAAAGAAATTTTGGCAGCGTGCAAAATGTCAGAAAACTTGCTCGGTCGCTCTCCTATAAAGAGGAAAAATCAATTATCAAGTCAATTTTTTGCCGTGAAGCGCTCAGGATAATATATATTCATTTCAGACCGAATATGATATCGGATATTTTTTCTGCGCTTATGAAAAACTGGATAAGCTCGGACACCCATCTTTTGAAAAGCTTTATTGCCAGCAAATTGAAGAAAAACAATAGCAAGAGTAAATACCTTGTCGCTATAAAATCAAAAGCGCAGTATTATCTTGATCCAGCAGGAATTATCAATTTATGCCAAAACATAATCGCTGATAACAAACAACCTGATGATGTTTTTGAATATCTTGAAGTGCCAAAATCTATGATCACGTTTGAATATTTCAGTGAATTCGCGGAAACCTACACAAAACTTCTCACAAGACAAACTGATTTTCTTGAAAAGATTGACGGCATATTTTCTTTTCTACAAGATCATAATCTAAAAGATACTTATAAAAAGTGTCTTGAAAAAGTTGTTTTAAAGGTTGATAGCATCAGTAATTCGGATACTATTCGAATGAAAATCCTCAACTTCTGTTTTCAAAATATCGGCGACCCATCATCCGACCATTGCTGGTATCCTTGGGAAGGCGCAAACGAACAGGATAAAGAAAACCTCAACAAAGCCAGAAAAATTCTAAACCAGTGGCTTGCAAATAAGTTTATCTATCTGTTTTTTGATAAAATTGCGATGGACCAAGACCGAAAGGAATTCTGGAACAGACATATTGATTATGTATCCAACTTTAAAATCTACATGGACAACGCAAGGCTATACAGTTTCAAATACAATAATCAGGATATTGAGCCTGCAATTTTAAATTGCAGGTTGGGACAGTTGAAAGGAGGCGGTAGCACAAGCTCCTTTGTATTGGAAATTAAAAATTATAATTTTGTTGAATTCAGCCAGGCAGGAGGCGCCTGTTACATTTATAAAGCAGGAAATAAGTTAAAGCCTGATCTGAACCGGAAAATCATTACATTATCTCTGTTGAAGCATCCTGGCAATAGACAGAGGGCAGTTGGAACAGATGGTCAATATTACTATTTTCATGAAGAAGGCAGAGTCTTTCATATGGGAGATTGGCAAACGAGATTTAAGGCTTGGATGGAAAGATATTTAGATCTTAGGTGAGTTGGATGGAAAACAAGACAGAACAATATTTGGTATTTCCCGAAAGCCAAGATTCTAACAATCCGCGCTCGCTGCTATTTCAAGAGCTTCTGGAAAACGGGCTTGCTCAAAAAGAAAATAGGAAAATTCTTGTTCCGCACGAAGAGATATGCCGCTTGTCATCTATTGATCAAAAGATATTGGAACTGCCTGATCCTTATCCTTTTGATATCAGGATTGATGCATCAGGCATACTGCATGAATCCGACATGCAGCTTGTTCTTGGATTTTACGAATATAATCATGGGAACCAGTTGTTCGGAGAATGCACTGGCTGCATTTTGACATTGGAGGATGGAACCGAATACCTTCTTTCTCCAGAGCAGTATCGTTTGAGTGAGGCTGTGGAAGAGTTCAATGCTATTCAGGACAGGGATTTTCCTGCCAGCCTGATTAGATTTTCTGAAATTAAACAGTTATCAAAAAAATCTGCTGCCATTCTTGATTCCTACCTTGAGGCCGAGAATATATTTGTTCCTGAAAAAATTGGTCTCAAACTGTCAAAAACCGAAGACGGAAACCTGGAAATATTGCCGGAAATTGAGTCATCAAAGAAATCCGATATACAAAAACAATTTGAAACTAAATTCGATACTGCTCGGAACGTCAGGTCAAGTTATACAATCAAAGACGAAAAAAATAACAGGCTCAGAATTCCTTTCAGCAAAAAGCAGCAAGATGAGTTGAGAAAAATTAAAAAATATCGAAGAATAGTTGGCAATGAAAAGGAAAAGATACTTCAAAGTCCTCAGGAAATCTTTGATCCGGATGTTATTGACCTAAACAATTTCAGCGATCGGGTTATCAAAATCGGTCTGTACAAACCCCGGTATTTCCCCTTTATTTCTCCTTACAAATCCGAATGGATTCCCGGCATTATTATCGATTCCGGCAATGAAAAAAGAAAAATGCTGGTTCCGGATAAAGAAGAACTGAAAGATTTGCAAGATGCTTATGAAAAAGCTGATTCAGAAGGAAGTGAAAATATTGAATGGAAAGGTAAAAAAATTCCAATCAACAACGCAAGGGGGCTGATCAATTTATCAAAGGAACAATTTCAAAATCCAAAATCTCCTGTGAAAAAAACAACAGATGAAAAAAAGGATGAAAAAGTTCTAATCATCATAGATAATATCTATGATGACAAATATCAAAAGCACAAAAAACAACCTGTGCCTGTGCCGGAAACGTTTATTCACAATTTCAAGAAACCGCCCACACTGAAAAGAGAAGTTCGTTTATATGAACATCAGCGAGAAGGCATTGCCTGGATGGAATCACTATCTGAAAGCAACAAGTATCAAGGCGGGTTGTTGGCCGATGATATGGGCCTTGGGAAAACGCTACAGATCCTTTCGTTTATAGACTGGCATAATGCAAATCAAAATGAAGAGAAAAAACCTTATTTAATTGTAGCGCCCGTTACTCTGCTGGAAAATTGGCAAGCAGAGTTCCGCCATTTTTTTGACAGCGATATAGAAATGTCATCTGTTTATGGTTCCAGAAACAATCAGATAACACTAAATAATTTGAAAAGACATGCCATTTTTTTGACCAATTATGAATCTGTTCGGACACGCAGAAATCACTTTATTTTCGGTCAGATAGACTGGGCAGTAGTTGTCCTTGATGAGGCTCAAAAGATTAAAACACCAGGAACTTTGGTAACAAATGCTATCAAGGCTTTGAAGGCTGACTTTAAGATCGCTGCCACGGGAACCCCTGTTGAAAATTCTATGGTGGATTTGTGGTGCATTACAGATTTTGTTGTGCCCGGACTTTTAGGGAGCGCAAAAATTTTTTCTGAACAATACCAAAAACCGATTCGAAAAAATATTTCAGACCATGAACTAAATCAGCTTGGGCAGAAACTTCGATCTCATGTTGGACTTTATTTCAAGAGAAGGTTAAAAAAAGATATTCTGGTCGATTTGCCGGAAAAAATAGAACTAAGAAAAGAAAGCTTAATGCTGGATTACCAAAGGAATACTTATCTGAATGCGATCCAACAAGGGCAGGCTGCTGACAGAAATGAGATATTATCAACAATTACAAAGCTTAAAAAGATTTCTGATCATCCATATCATATTGAATATAATTACCAGGATAAACCTTCACAAGAGCTGATAGAAACCTCTGCAAAACTGCAAGCTACTATTACAATACTTGAGCAGATCAAAAGTAATGAAGAAAAGGCAATTATTTTTGCCGAATTTAGAAAGACCCAGGCAATTTTACAAAAAGTGGTGCAACATATTTTTGATCTGAAGCATGTTTCCATTATAAATGGAGAAATGGCGGCCAGAAAAGGAAGAAGGTCTCAAAAGGAGACGAGGCAGGAAGCAATCGACAGGTTTCAGGGGAAAATCGGTTTTAATGTTATTATCATGTCGCCTGTTGCAGCAGGATTGGGGCTGAATGTTACCGGCGCCAATCATGTTATTCATTATTCCAGACACTGGAATCCCGCAAAGGAATCTCAAGCAACAGACAGGGCACACCGCATTGGACAGAATAAAAATGTCTTTGTTTATTATCCCATGTCGGTTTTAAATGAATGCAAAACATTTGATGTTATCATTGACAACCTCTTGCAACAAAAAAGACACCTCGCTGATGCCGCGATGTTTCCTTCGGCTATATGTGAGGTTGATAAGGAAGATTTTAGTGAAGAATTGTCTATTTCAGTAGAAGCGCATTACAAAGAAGATGTCCTCAAATTAGAAGACTTTGACCAACTCGAACCAACATTTTTTGAAGCCGCTATAGCCGCTATTTATGAAAAGAAAGGATACCAGGTTACTCTGACACCAAAATCGAATGACAAGGGCGCCGATATTGTCGCGTTATCAGAAAATCGCAATTATCTCATTCAGGTAAAACAGTCGAAGTCGCCAATCAATGGCAATTCAGTTGGTGAAGTTTTAAAAGCAAAGAGGTATTATGAAAAGATATACAATGAGCAATTTTACTTGAAAGTAGCAACGAATAATGAATTAAATTCAAATGCTACAATGCTTGCAAATGCCAATCATGTTGCAATTTTTGACCGTTCTGGAATTCAAACTTTTTTTAAAGCTGAAAAACTCTTTTTGCCTGAAATTCATGAGATTGAAGATAAACGACTTGCGCGTATTTAAGTTTTAAAACTGTCTTAAGGAACAAGGGGCTGAGTTAGCTTCTCGTTTTGACAAGCAACCTGTTCGGCCTGATCCGATACAAAAAACAAACAATAAATTTTAAACGCATTAGGATTACACTGATTCTTGGCGAAACCATCCCTTTTAAGAGAATATTGACATGAACAATAGGGGTTAGTGGGTTCGCTTTTGCAAAAAAATCATGGCTTGAGTGCTGATTAGCTGAACTTAACTGCATTTTGTGAATCCACAGGAACGACAAATTATGCAGCCCTCTTCATGTGACATTATTCCGCCGCATTCCGGGCATACACACATCATGGTTTCTCTCTCAACAAAATTAGAATTGGTCAATTTCTTCAAA
>JAFCZU010000648.1 GCA_019314185.1 Deltaproteobacteria bacterium
CTATTACTTTCCGGATCTTTACGACCCTTCGGTAATTGGTGAGGAGTATATCATCTAACTTGAGCGATTGTCGAGTTTGCCGAAGATGCAAGACGCAGGGAACGCAGCTATAGTATACTACCGCAAGACCGACCAGCTCCCGCAGCTTTTTACGAATTGTTTTGCATACTGAAGTGTCATATTTTATAATCATTTTAATATATTTTAAAAATTTATAATTAACAATTCAAGATTTACCCATATGCCCAGTTAGCCAATAGTCACCACCCGGTTGTTATCAATTTTACGAATAGGCTTGACAAAGACTTCTGCAACCCATATTGTCCCACCACACCAACAATAGTGTTCATTTAATTTTCATCCCGCTGTTGCGGCAGGCGTTTTAAAAGCGGGTTATGCAACCCCGACGCCGATTCAGGCCCAAGCAATCCCGCCGATCCTGAAACATTGCGACGTGATGGGACTGGCCCAAACCGGCACCGGCAAAACGGCGGCATTCGTTCTGCCGATCTTGAATCGCCTGATGGGGAACAAATGCGGTTGCCTCCGTGCCCTGATCATGGCCCCCACCAGAGAACTGGCCGAACAGATTCACCAGGCTATCGAAATCCTGGGACACAAAACCCGCCTTAAAAGCGTTGCGATTTACGGTGGCGTGGGTATTAACCCACAGATTAAGAACCTGAAGCGTGCCGACATTGTCGTTGCCTGCCCCGGCAGGCTTCTCGACCATATCAGCCGTCATACCGTCAATTTCTCCCGACTGGAAGTGCTGGTAACAGACGAAGCTGACCAGTTGTTGGATATGGGTTTTCTACCCGATATAAAAAGAATTTTGACACATCTTCCGCAGAAGCGCCAGACACTGCTTTTCTCGGCTACCATGCCCACCGAAATACGACGCCTGGCCAAGGACATCCTGCGAAATCCAGTCACTGTCCAGATAGGAACGACCGCGCCTGCTGACACTGTCAGCCATGCGCTCTACCCGGTAGCCCAGCATCTGAAAACAGCACTTTTGTTAAATCTGTTGGGTACCACCTCTATCAGGTCGGTTCTGGTCTTTACTCGAACCAAACACCGAGCCAAGAGTCTGGGGAAGAAACTGGCTGTTGCCGGCTACCGGTCGGCTTCGCTGCAAGGGAACCTTTCTCAGGGAAAACGTCAGGCTGCATTGGATGGCTTTCGGGATGGGACTTTTCAGATTCTGGTGGCCACCGATATCGCCGCACGCGGAATTGATGTAACCCGGATCTCGCATGTCATTAACTACGATATCCCTTCAACTCCCGAAGCATACATTCATCGTATCGGTCGGACCGGCCGCGCCACTCACAGTGGCGAAGCTTTAACCCTTATTACCGGGGACGATCGCGATATGGTTCGTGCCATCAATCGAATCATCGGTTCTAAGATCGAGCAACGGACCTTGTCAGCCTTTGATTACAACGCCCCGGCACTCGTTCGCAAAAATAGTCCGCAGGGGCAAAGGAAGCCGCATCGCAAATTTTCCGGGGTGAATAAGAGTCGAAACAAAAAGACATCACGCCTGAATAATCGCATTTAGACTTAAAGCAGCGGCCCAATGATGTAATTTCACAGTAAGCACTACATGCAGCAGTTATTTATTGCGGGCTACAGAAGATAACTATTTTTCTTATAAATATGAGGGGTCAAACGTAAACTTGACCCCATTCCATTTTCAATTATGCCGGCTGAGATTCTTTTCACCTTTATCAGTGATCTTATCGATCCGGCAACCTGCCAGAAAGGAAACGCCATGGCAAAATCTCATTACAGTTTCAAAAAACGTCAGAAAGAATTGGCCCAGAAAAAAAAGAAAGAGGAAAAAAGGCAACGCAAGCTGGAAAAAAAGGCAGTTGAAACCGATGAGACTGAAAAAGACCCGATCCCTTCAGCGGAAGACCTGTAAGCATGGTATAGAATATTGGTGATATTGGTGCCAATATTTGGCACCCGTATACAACCTTGTCTCCTGAATTAATAATATGTGAAGATCCCAAGTTGAACTTTGGATTTTCACGATATAACCTTAACTCGCAACATTCCGCCCCCCTGTTTCCCCTATGCGCAA
>JAFCZU010000649.1 GCA_019314185.1 Deltaproteobacteria bacterium
ATGTTTCCTTCTGTGCATCAAGATTGGCTTGCGCAACTGACAACCGAGTCTGAAACGAACGCACCTCGACATAATTAAGGGCGACTTCGGCAAGCAGGCTGACAAGCACGTCCCGCAAGTCCTCTTCACTTAACTGTAGCTCAGCTTCGGCAGCCTCTATGGCGCGTTGTTTTCCGCCAAACAAATCCAGCTCCCAGGTGGCATCAAAGCCCGCTGCATAGAGCTTTCTCTCTGTCCCACCGCTTGTATCTTCGCTGCTACGGCTCAACCTTGCTGCGCCGCTGGCGTCGATGGTCGGGAAACGGTCGGCCTCGCTGATTCCTCGGCGAGCACGGGCCTCACGTAAACGTGCGCGCGTTTCCTTAAGACCAAGATTTCCTGCAAGCGCTGACTCAACCAGGTTCGTTAGTACAGGGTCATCGAAAATCGACCACCAATCGGCCAGTGCTCCTTTGTCTATATGTTCCCCGATCAGGCCACTTTTCGCTGGGGTATGCCATGCTTCGGGCATTGGTATGTCTGGTGGCACATAATCTGGTCCAACAACCGCACATCCGACAAAAATGAACAACATCAGTACGGCAGGTAAAAGTGCCCCAAATCGGATAGGGGCTATTTTGATAAGTAAGTTCATAGCTTGTTCGCATTTCAAGTGGCTGTTGCCCAAATCTTTTTCGTCGGCTCAGAAACGTTTTTATTTACAGCGCCTGTCTCCAAATATTACAGGATGATTTTGCAGTTCCGATCAGGGATTTTCATGACGAGGTGCTTTTGCATCGGACGGCAGACTGATGTTCCGTGAGTGTCGTGGAAAATGCCTCAGATGTTGAGCCAAGGCTCTTCTCTCTTCCTGACTGAATTGCCTCGCCAATTCAATGGTTGCATCTGCTAAACGTCGCTTCATGAGACTACGCAGTTTGTGTATTTTTTCAACTTGAGCTCGGTAGGCAGCTTCATTAAATTCAGGTGCGGATAAAAGCTTTATTGCTTCTTTTTTTGTTTCTCGGATCTGATTGTATGCATCCCGATTGTTCAGATGGACCCTTTCCATTGTTTTAAGAAAAAACGCTGCCTTATCCTGGGGTAATTTCGACGCAAATTCTTGCGCGGACTTTCGAATAAAGTATTCTTTATGTAAGCGATGCGACACATCGCCAATAACAACGCCGAAAAGCAAAACGTTGAGGAGAAGTGAACTGAAAATCAGAAATTTAATCTTTTTACTCATAGTACATCTCCTTCATAATTTAGAAAATCTTCCAAGTTGGTTTCGTATTGTTCGGCAGAAACGTACCCCGATGGATTTAAAAAACCTATTGTAAATCCGATGATCAAAGTAAAAATGAGCGAAACAGAAACCGCCGTAAGTGCACGCCTTGACAAACTGAATTCCCGAAGTACCTCCGAGAAGAACACGCCAAGATTGCGTTGCGCTTTTTTCTTCCTGTGCAAAGCGGCTGCGACAATTCGTCTTGCCAGGTCTCTGTTAGGTTCTTCATATTTCCGTGTTTTGAGAACCCCTTCAAAACGTTCCTCTTCTTCCACTAATTTCTGAAGTTCAGGAGATCTATCCAGTGCCTTCAGCCCTGACGATCTTATGTCTTTTGGCCAATTACGAACATCAGTGCCATACATAAGCAGTTTTTCCTTGAACTGTTCAAAGTTTATTGTCATCGTAAACCTCCGCCAAAATATCGTTTGACTTTGTACTTCAATGTCGTTTTGGCACGCATGACGAGAGATTGCAGAGCTTTCACCTTCACACCAATGATTTGGGCCGCCTCATTATTGCTTAATCCTTCATACCAGCTGCTGTCTTTCCGGCAATTCGTGTATAAATCGCTCCAATACAGCCTGTTTTTGATGCACATCGAATAAGACCTCCGGCCCGGGATTTTCATCTGTGAACTCTATGTTTTCGGGTAAGTTTATCAACTTTTTCTTCTTGCGGTGATCAAAACACAAGTTTATGACTACCCGATAAAACCAGGTGGTGAATTTCGCTCGTTTACTGGGATCCCAAAGATTCGGCCTGTCCCATAATTTTAGAAATGCTTCCTGCACAATGTCCTCTGCATCGTCCTTGCTGGAAACAAGGCGATAGGCAATACGGTAGAATCGATCTGAGTGACGATATACAAGTTCTGAAAACGCTTCATGACTTCCCTCCTGTATCTGGTAGATCAGAGACACATCATCCACATGTGAAAGTTTTATATCTGTGTTCACTGTTATATGTTTGCCGCCATGCCTGGGTTTATAAGCGATATTGTTCTTACAGGTATATGTGGGCAGGTATTTAATTTTTCTGCCGTTATGTTTACCTTACTTAGGAATTTTTACATTGTCATCTTCATAAATCCCGTTTTCAGCAGTCATGTGGCAAACAGAACAGTTCGATAATGACCCAATGGATTCCCGTTTGAAAACGTTCGGGGAGATTTCATGATGTTTTTCTCTGATATATGGGATATCTGTAATTCTCAAAGGAACCTGGTTTCCCAAACTTCGCATAATTTTAACTGCGCGTTTTGCCGAGCTGGATTCAGCACTGTTCGATTTTAGATAGCCTGAAATGGCCTTTCTCGAATCGTCACCCAGTTCGATCGACTCTCCGAAATGGTCATCGAGGTTAGTCAGGATTTTCATCCAGGAAGCTTCCGGCAGCAACTCAGGTTGGTATGCAAAGTGGCAGGCCCCGCACTCTTCTTTGTAGGTTGGATTATTCACGGGTTTTAGATAACTTCCATCATGCTCATTGTGGCGATGCCTCTTATGGTTTCTTTTGCGGTGTTTGTGATTTTCATCATCATCATCCCAATCAAAGATCTTATGGTACCAACTCTTTTCTTTGTGCTCATTGTGGTCAGCCAGCGATAAATTCCAACTACCACTAAGTACGAGATAAAAAGCGGACAGGAATATGATCCATTTTGTTTTCCGATTCATTTGAAATCCTTTCTACGAATATAAAGTGGGTACTGAATGTCGCTTAGACATTATAAAACACATAACCAGCGCCGATATAACCATTCTTATCTTCATGATTGTTTCCTCCTATAGGTCTTTCTTTGAAAGTTTTCAACTGAACTAAGTATACTTTTATAAATTAATACGAACGAAGGTTGAAAAGTCTTCGCTTTTTTTACTTAATCATGCCCAAAACATCGGCAATAGTTTTGACTAAACCTTAATTTATTAGATATTGTGAACAGTTAAAGGAATGGGGAAAAACTAGGGCAAGAAATTTTATAGAGCTAAATGGCAATTTAAATAAGAAAGGGTAGAATATCAAATATTGCTACATCATTGAGCTGGGAAAGACCCATTTACAATTCAAGATGTGAAAGCGGCTTTGGACAGGTTTAATCCCTGCGCGATCTGTGTGGCCATTTCCTCGATGGATTTTCCGGCCGAAGAGATGACTGGAATATGATATTTCTGGAATATCTGTTCGGCCCGCTTAATTTCATCCCTGCAGGTGGCAAGCCTGGCATAG
>JAFCZU010000197.1 GCA_019314185.1 Deltaproteobacteria bacterium
GTTAGGAAAAACATGCGTTATCGGTTCAGGCAATCTGGTATGTAATGAAAAAGAAAAAAAATGCCGCTTTAATCAGGTGTTTTTAAAATCAGGGGATTATATAAGTATCGAGGGGCGGGAAGGTTCGGTTTATCAAGGTAAAATAAAAGTGAAATAATTATACTTCAGACCTTGTAATTTATTACTGAAAATTGACGCTAAACCTTTAAATGATAAGGGCTTGCATGATAATTGGACGTTCAAGATACTCGTTGCTGGTAAAAGGAATCGCGTCCCTCTATTATTTTTAATAAAATTGATAGAATACCTTATTTTAACCAGTAACCAGTAACCAGTAACCAGTAACCAGTAACCAGTAACCAGTAACCAGTAACCAGTAACCAGTAACCAGTAACCAGTAACCAGTAACTTTATGTATTATTAAAGCATTGCTTTTGTCCAAAAAATAGGGGATGGTTCCCTTGGATGTGATAATTGAATAAGTTGTTTGTGGATTATAATTGGAGTATAATCGCCTTGTTTGATTTGCCATCACCTATTCTGTTGGAACAACCCAGCAAGCAACTGACAAAAATGCAAATACAGTTTCCACAAATATCTCGTATATATCACAGCGTAGGGAACCATCCCAAAAATAGCGTATTTCTTAACAAAATGTCGAGGTCTGTACTTCAAATAACCGTCAATAGTAACACACAATGTACTTGACTTAAGCGTATTTCGTTTTGAACCGCAGAATATCGAACAAGGAATAATGAATTTCGAAGTAATAAAAAACGGTAACCGTTCAGGGAGTTCAGGGTTTACGGTTGATGGTTGATGGAAACAAAAAGTGGGAAAAATTGGTGGGCGCGTCGAGAGATAGGCATTGTTCATTCTATGCACCATTAACTTACAAACAATGGTTGAGCATAGCTCAATGTTGAACTATCGACGAATTCATCAAAGACTTTTTACAAATTCAGACCTCGGGAATTGTGCTGATTTTTTGGACACTTTTTTCAATTTTTTCGATAAATTGCAAAAAACTAAAAAATATATCCTTTCAAATCAATATGTTATAAAAATAGATACTCGGCGCGAATGTCCAATTTGTCAGGCTGAGTATAGATTCTCATGTCTTTTCAATATGTTATAAGAAATATATCATTTTGAATTTCCGAGGTCTGAAATTCGTCAAAGGATAAAAGAGATAAACAATGAGCGCAAAGATACTAGGAATATCCGCATACTACCATGACAGCGCGGCTGCATTGCTGATTGACGGTAAAATAGTTGCTGCGGCCCAAGAAGAACGGTTCACACGCAAGAAACATTATGCGGGTTTTCCGGAAAATGCGATCTGCTACTGCATTGAACATGCCCGGATAACCGTCTCGGACATCGAGCATATCGTCTTTTACGATAAACCCCTGATCAAGTTTGAACGCCTTCTGGAGACTTATCTCTCTTATGCCCCGAGAGGCTTTCGTTCCTTTCTGTCAGCGATGCCTGTCTGGCTAAAGGAAAAGCTGTTTCTCAAAGCTACTCTCAAAAAAGAGCTGGCATCTCTTGGCGAATTAAAACAAAAAGACCTTCCGCCTTTGATGTTTACAGAGCATCACCAGGCACATGCGGCCTCGGCCTTCTTTCCATCTCCTTACAATAAAGCCGCTGTCCTCTGTTTAGACGGAGTCGGTGAATGGGCGACCACAACCGCGTGGCTCGGCCTGGGAAACAGCCTCACGCCTCAATGGGAGATAGATTTTCCCCATTCTCTCGGTCTTCTCTATTCTGCTTTTACCTATTATGCAGGTTTTAAGGTAAACTCAGGCGAGTACAAGCTGATGGGGCTTGCCCCGTATGGCGAGCCCAAATACGTCGATCTGATCCGCACAAATTTGATCGATGTCAAAGAAGACGGAACCTTCAGGTTGAATATGCGCTATTTCAATTACGCAACAGGCCTTAGCATGACCAATGAGCGGTTTAACCGCCTCTTTGGAGGCAAACCGAGAAAAGCCGAATCAGAGCTGACTCAAAAGGAGATGGATATTGCCCGTTCCATTCAGATCGTCACAGAGGATATTGTCCTGAAACTGGCAAAGACCCTCAAACAGGAACTGAACGTCGATTATCTTTGTCTTGCCGGCGGAGTTGCTCTCAATTGTGTTGCCAACGGCAAACTCCTTCGACAGGGGATATTCAAAGATATCTGGATTCAACCTGCAGCAGGTGATGCAGGCGGAGCAATCGGGGCTGCTTATTCAATATATCACGAATATCTTGAAAAGGAACGTAAGGCGTCAAACTCGTCAGATCAGACTGATCGGACAGGAGGCTCCTATCTCGGGCCGTCTTATGAGAATAAGGAGATCGCTGAATATCTGAATAGCATTAGCGCAAGATACGAGGAACTCAATGACAAAGAACTCCTGCCGAAAATAGCGGATATTTTGACAGATGAAAAGGTTGTCGGCTGGTTTCAGGGAAGGATGGAGTTCGGACCGAGGGCGCTCGGCGCAAGGTCGATTATCGGAGATCCCCGCAGTAGCGCTATGCAGTCCACAATGAACCTGAAGATCAAATACCGCGAATCATTCCGGCCATTTGCCCCGGTAGTAAAGGCCGAGGCCGTATCAGACTGGTTTGAGATTGACAGGAAAAGTCCTTACATGCTTTTGGTGGCGGATGTAAAAGAGGACAAACGAATCCGGATGACTGACGAACAAAAAGAGCTGTTTGGCATAGAAAAGCTGAACGTGCCGAGGTCGGAGATACCCGCTGTCACCCATGTGGATTATTCTGCCAGGGTTCAGACTGTACACAGGGAGACCAATCCGCGTTTCCATGCCTTAATCGGGGAATTTGAAAAACGGACGGGCTGCCCTGTCCTGATCAACACATCTTTCAATGTGCGGGGAGAACCTATTGTCTGCACGCCGGAAGACGCTTACCGCTGTTTCATGCGCACCGAGATGGACTATCTTGTAATGGAAAACATTTTTCTTTCTAAAAAAGATCAGCCAAAACAGGCAAAGGATGATTCATGGAAGGATGAATTTGAACTGGATTAAATCATGAAAAAACAAATAACCGAAACAAACATAAAAGAGCTTCACAAATTCGGGTTGCTTCTGTCCTGAATATTCGGGATTCTATATAGTTGACACTTAGCCGGACAAATGAAAAAGAGGAAGGCAAAATGTATGATTCGGCGCAAATAGAATTTATAAATCAAAATATTGGTATTTTCTGTTGCCCCAAATGCAACGGGGATATTGGCTTTGCCAACAATAAATTTAGTTGCAATGAATGCCAGCAGACCTATCGACTTGTCGATGGGATTCCATTGTTGTTTTCTCCAACTAAATGGGAAACTTCAAGAAAAGATGTTACTGAACAAATCAAGATGTTCTATGAGGAAAATCCTTTTCCCAACTATGATGATTTCGACAATACAGGAAGTCTTATAGAAAAATCGAGAAAAGGAGTGTTTGCTAACTTATTAGATGACCAAATCCCTTTTGGCGCTCGAGTCATAGAATGTGGTTGCGGAACTGGTCAGTTGACGAACTTTCTATCTATTGCCAATAGAACAGTGATTGGAACAGATATTTGTCTGAATTCACTAAAAATGGCTCAGGAATTTAAGAACAAAAACGACTTAAAAAGAGCGCATTTTTATCAAATGAATCTTTTTCGGCCATGTTTTAAACCTCAGAGTTTTGACATGGTTATTTCAAATGGGGTACTCCATCATACAAGCGATCCGTTTCTTGCCTTTAAGTCGGTTTCTGCGTTGGTCAGACCAAAAGGATATATATTAGTGGGGCTTTACCACAAATATGGACGCTTATTTACAGATTTTCGGCGACTAATTTTCAAAGCGACAAAGGATAAACTTAAATTTTTGGACGGGCGAACAGTAAATGAAGATATTAGCGTATCTAAAAGAAATGCTTGGTTTATGGATCAGTACAAGAATCCGCACGAGTCTAAGCATACGGTGAGTGAAGTTCTAGATTGGTTGGACAAGACCGGATTCAAATTTATCCATAGTATTCCCAAAACGGTGCCTTTTGAACCAATTAAGGAATCAGAACAATTGTTTAATCCAGACAGGATAGGTAATTGGTTTGAAAGAGCTTTAGTTAATATTGGAATGATGTTCAAAGGGGGCAAGGAAGGCGGTTTTTTCATAATAATTGCACAAAAAATGAAAGTTTAAGTGTAAAGTAAAGAGCAGGAAGATAGGAGTTGGAAGGCGATATGAATTTGAACTGGATTAAATCATGAAAAAGCAGACAACGGAACAGAACATAAAAGAGCTTCGCAAATTCGGGATCACAACCGGGATCATAGTAGGCCTGCTGTTCGGACTGCTCATGCCCTGGATATTCTCAAGGCCGATTTCTGGATGGCCGTGGGCGGTATCCTCTGTTTTGATCGCTTGGGCGCTCATTGCGCCGGGCACATTAAAAATTATTTACAAAACCTGGATGCGCATAGGCCTTGCGCTGGGCTTGGTCAACACAAAGATCGTCCTTGGGATAGTCTTTTATCTTGTTTTTACTCCAATGGGGCTTTTGATGAGGATATTCCGCAAAGACCCGATGCGCCGGAACATGGACGGCAAAGCCGCGAGCTACCGTTGCGCCAGTATAAAACCACCAAAAGAACAGATGGAAAGGACATACTGATGATAGACTTACTAAAAGATCTCTGGGGTTTCATGAAAGTCCGCAAAAAATTCTGGCTTGCGCCGATTATTATTATCCTGCTTTTGCTGGGGGCGCTGATAGTATTTTCGCAGGGCTCAGCGGTTGCGCCGTTTATTTATACGTTGTTTTAGGATGGTCGAAATGAAAAAAATACTGTTTATAAATGGCGTTATTTTAATAATCGGTATTATATTGATTGAGATTGTCTGGCAAATTGCTTATTCGAATGATATCAGGGTTACACTAAATGTATTGGCCGATACTAACTATGATTATGATATTTCTTCAATATATCAATCTCGGGATCATACAATCCATTATAGTAGAGATATAAATGGGTTTAGAGGCAATTATAGTAATGCTAAAGATATTGATGTCATAGTTATAGGTGGAAGCACAACAGACCAAAGATATATTGACGACGAACAAACATGGGAGCATGTTTTAGAAAGCTTATTAAAACAATCTGGAATAAATATAACTATAGTAAATGCTGGAGTAGATGGACAATCTACTTATGGTCACATTAAAAATTTTGACTTGTGGTTTCCAAAAATAAGACAATTGAATCCAAATTATATTTTGTTTTATGTTGGGATAAATGATTTTTATAAGGATGAGGGGTGTTCCTATGATGCTCTTTGTGGCAATACCTTAATAACAATAAAGAAATTTATTAAAACTTCATTCGTGTATTATTTGTATAGATTGGTTAAGGGAATAATAAAGGTAAAGATTGAAAAAATTGGTCACAAACCAGTTGATTTTTCAATGTTGAATACAACATCGAGACCTTTAATAGGTAAGGATAAGTATAAGCAAATTATGGCTAAACGATTGAACGAATATTCATCGCGACTAAAGACATTAATATCTAAAACAAAAAAAATGGGTGCAATGCCAATCTTTGTAACACAAAGAAGAATGTCTTATTGGAGGAAAGGTAATCAGGTAATAGGTATTTCATATCAAAGTTCGTATAATGCTGTAAAATATAATGGTGTAGATATGTATTACATGAATAAATTATTAAACAACACTACAATGTCTGTATGTAAGCAAGCTAATGGGATTTGCATTGATCTTGAGTCAGAATTAAATTTCACACATGATGATTTTTATGACTTTGCACACAATACCCCAAGGGGGACTATAAAAATTGGCAAATATCTTTATCATAAATTATACGATCAACTACTAAAGCCAGCCAGGTAGAATACATTCCATGCACTATCAAACAGCATGCATATCATCCTGAATGCATGAATGATAAAACATCTTGAATGGGCAAAATGGAATGTTTTTGGCGAGTAAAACGCACTCCGCGATTTACAAGCAATAATTGCTGATGGCTAATAAGTTTTTGTGGCTGAACTATTACTAATAATGGAATTGGATATATTATTTATTTCCAATTCCCTAATATTTCAAGAGGAGTAAGATGGGGATGAAACTTGGCGTAAATGGATTTGGAAGAATCGGAAAACTTACTGTATGGCATCATGTAGCCAGAAAATACTTTGATGAAATTATAATTAATATCGG
>JAFCZU010000650.1 GCA_019314185.1 Deltaproteobacteria bacterium
TATAGCCACATTAAATAATTTGAATAAAAAACATAGTGTTTTGAAGTTTGAACCGTTGGTCAAACATGGAGTCGGGTCAAAGAAAGATACCCCTCTTTCAAACTGGTATATAGTAAATCTTAAAACACCAAAGGAAAAAATAACAAAAAAGTCAGACCAATTTGTCAAGCTTAAAAAAATTATGGATTCATACCAGAATGATCCCAACATCAAAGTTGTTGAACCTGACTATCTAATTAACATTCTTACAATTCCAGATGATCCGTATTACTCTTCAAGCAGTTCATGGGGTCAATCTTACCCTGATCTATGGGGAATTAAAAAGATCAACAGTGAATATGCATGGGATCAAAACATAGGTTCTTCATCGATTGTAGTGGCAAATATAGACACTGGAGTGGATAGAAATCATGCAGATCTCAAGGATAACATGTGGGTAAATACTAACGAAATCCCGGATAACGGGATAGATGACGATGCAAATGGATATATTGACGATTACTATGGCTGGGACTGGGTGAACAATGACAATGATCCCATGGATGATCACGGTCATGGTACTCACACTGCCGGGACAATTGCCGGTGTTGGGAACAATGGCAATGGTGTGGTTGGCGTTAACTGGAACAGCCAGATAATGGCATTGAAGTTTTTAAATTCGGCTGGTAGCGGCAGTTTGTCTGATGCAGTTCTGGCACTCCAATATGCAGCAGATATGGGGGCCAAAGTCTCTTCGAATAGCTGGGGCAGCGCAGGCAGTAACGAATTATTGGATGACGCTATCCAGTACGAGCATGATAAGGGTATGGTTGTGGTGGTAGCGGCAGGAAACAGCAATGCAGATGCACTGGATTATTCACCGGCTTCGTCAGACAGGGCGATAACGGTTGCTGCTTCTGACTATAATGATGCAAAAGCTTACTTTTCCAACTGGGGACAAAAGATCGACATAACAGCCCCTGGTGTGGATATTCTTTCAACTAAAGCTTCTATCAACAATATGTGTACACCAGCCAGGGGAAATATTGTAGGAACAGATTACTGCCGAGTTTCAGGTACATCTATGGCAACTCCCCATGTGGCAGGTCTGGCAGCGCTGATACTGGCTGAAAATCCTGATCTTTCAAATGAGGAAGTGCGCCAGATCATTCGTGCCGGTGCAGTTGATCTTGGTGCTGATGGGAAAGACAGGCATTTCAATATCAAATCTTAGACCGCTTGCTCCGATTATTACCAGCCCCCAGAGCAGGACAGTGGTTTATGGCCAGGCGTTTCAGTTTGTGGGCAGTGTTAATGGTCCGGACTTTGCAGAATGTAAATTAGAGGCGGGTTTTGGACGTGATCCTGCCGAATGGACAACTCTGGCTACTTCAATCTCACAAGTGACCAATGACATCCTGGCAATCGTTGATACAACGCAGTTGAGTGATGGAATTTATATCTTCAGACTTACTGCCATTGATATTACTGGCAAATCGTACCAGTTCCAGATCCATGATATTACAGTTGATAACTTTGATGCAGAAATATCTTCTCCGGTTACCCTGGTTTCTCAGGGGAATATTGATGTACTGGGGAGTGCTCAAACCAAAAACGGGTTGCCATTTGATCACTATACACTGGACTGGGGGGAAGGCACCTCTCCGGCTACCTACTCAACTTCCGGTATCACACTTTCTGAGAATGGACAGCAACCTGTAGATAACAGCAACCTGGGAACATGGTATACCTCCGGTTTAACTCCCGGTCAGGTTTACACCCTTCGCCTTACCGTAACATCAGGCAGTGGAGTAACATCTAAGTATACAACAGATGTAACAGTTGACCAGGACCTTGTTATAGGATGGCCAAAATTGATCAGCCGGAGCCCGGATTGTTTAATTTGCGAAGCGACTCCAACTGTTGCGGACCTGGATAATGATGGGGTAAATGAAGTGATCATCACCTCACCGGATAATAAGATATATGTTTTCAGGAAAGATGGTACGGATTTCCCTGGCTTTCCTGTATCTGTTACCCCGGGAGAGCGTTTCACCTGGCCGGCGAATGTTGCCGATCTTGATAACGATGGTACTAAAGAGATCATTGCTGCGTCAGTAACTTCTTCTGGCAATAGTAAAGTATATATAATTAAAAGCGACGGCTCATTTTATCCTGGTTGGTCAAATCCGGTACATATAATAGCCCAACAGGCTGGTGATGGTACTCCAAGTATAGCCGACCTTGATGGGGATGGTACAAAAGAACTGGTAGTAATTGATCCCTATTATAAGAAAATGCATGCTTATCAGTTAAATGGTAGCGAGCTGGAGGGATTTCCAAAGGCGCTTCCATTTACTGACCTGGAATATCCAGGGGCACCATCAATCTTTGATTTAGATAACGATGGAAAACCTGAAATTGCATATGGTCTGAAAGATAAATTCTATTTGTTCGATAACAAAGGCGATTTGCTACCTGGCTGGCCTTTCACAGCACCGGTATATAATAACAGGACTACTATTTTTAAAAGCTCGGCAGCCAGCGGCGATATTGATGGTGATGGCAATCTGGAGGTTTTGGTCATTGGTCATAACGGTGGTACCACAACTCCAATATATGCTTGGAAAAAAGATGGTTCCCTTTTACTGAACTGGCCTATGGCTGCGGGTGCTATGAGCAATAGATACTCACCATTGAATAGCCCTTCAATTGCAGATGTTGATAACGACGGTAGAGATGAAGTTGTTGTGGGGCTCAATACCCTGTCAATATTTAATCTGGAAGGCAAAATGCCAATCGGTGCTGGGATAGGTGCTAACAATGCACCTGCTATTAGCGATGTCGACGGTGATGGAACATTTGAGTTTACCGGAGTCAGGTATAACAGGTTAGAAATCGGCAATGACGATGGTTCTATTTATTGGCAAAGAGGTTTTTCAATTGATACTCGTTTCAAC
>JAFCZU010000198.1 GCA_019314185.1 Deltaproteobacteria bacterium
TATTTCCCCCACGGTGTTAAATGGGATCTTTTTAATTCCGCCAGGAAACATCCTAAAACTATAAATGAAATGGAGGACATACCTAAACCAATTATCGGCTATTTTGGTTCCTTGACAGATGCTAACGATAAGGAAGCCATTCGATTTTGTGCAGATAAAAGGCCGGACTGGAACTTTGTATTTATCGGCGAAGTAAAAGGTGATTATACTATTTTAAAGGGGCGTCCTAATATCCATTTTTTAGAGAAAAAGAGACACGAAGATATCCCTCATTATGGCAGATATTTTGATGTTGGTTTGCTGAATTGGCGGCCCCATAACTGGATAAAGAATTGCTATCCCCTTAAGTCTGTCGAGTATTTGGCCTTGGGGTTACCCATTGTTTCAACGCCGATAGATGAACTACGACAAAACTTTTCTGACTTCGTTTTCTTTGCCAATACCCCCGAACAATATTTGACCGAAATTGAAAAAGCTCTCAATGAAGATTCCCTCAAAAAGCGGGACGCAAGAATGGGGAGAGTAAAGGATGAAACATGGGATTCAAGGATAAACCTCCTGAAAACCTGGATTCAAGAACTTTAACTGTTACTGCTGTAGGCGATATCATGCTGGGCGATAATGCCCTGCATATCGGGAGGGGTGTTGCTTCAACATGGAGACAGTTATCACTAGAAGATCAACTCGGCCTCCTGAAACCATATTTATCCGGCAACATAGTCATAGGTAACCTTGAATGTGTCTTGGGCGCAATATCATCCAAAAATCCTAAAAGAAGAGCTTATATCGCGCCGGCATCGAGGGCAAAAGAACTAAAGAACATAGGGTTTACACACCTTGGTCTGGCCAATAACCATATTCTGGAGCATGGTTTTCATGCTGCAACTCAGACGAGAAACGCCCTGGAAGATGCCGGCGTAATAGTATGTGGACCCAGCAATCCAGTAATTCATACAATCAATGGTAAACTCATTGCCATTTTTAATTACAGCTTAACTAAAGAAAGGTTCCCAAATGCTTTCTATAAGAACCGGGTAACTCAAGACGACCTGCTTCAAATCGAATCATCTTATGCTGACTATAAAATCGTTTTTATCCACTGGGGTGATGAATACTCCCTTTATCCTTCCAATACTCAAATAGAGTTAGGTCATGAGTTTCTGAGGAGGGGGGCAGTCCTTGTATTCGGGCATCATCCCCACGTTATCCAGGGCATTGAAAAAAGGGCGGGCGGCTTGATTGCATACAGCCTGGGAAACTTCATATTTGATCAAAATTGGAGCGAAGAGACTCAAACAGGTCTTATCTTAAGAGTTGTTCTTAATAATAGTAAAGTTGCAAGTTATACGATGAGGATAACGAAGCAGGATATTGACTTTGTCCCTCGATTAATAAGGTCGAACCTCCTTCAAGATCTTAACTCTCGTATGTTTAGTTTTACTGCGAGACCAGACAGATACGCTGAATATGTCAAGCGTAGGGAAAATTGGGCACGTATGACTATGAAAAAAGAAGTGTTCAAAAATCTTACAGATATATCACTGGCAACCTTGATGTATCCGATAATAAAACGGAGCGCCACTTTGGAAAGGTTATTCTTTCCCAAATAGATTGAGGACTCATGAATATCAGGCGATTGGGATTAAACGCTATAGACTTCTTGCTTTGTAGAAATTCCGTCTCAAGATATCAGCAATTAATGCGATCCCAATATTATTCTTATGAGGAACTGCGCCATATCCAGAATACGAAACTCAAAAAACTAATCAAGCACGCTTATTCCACGGCAAGCTATTATCAAACTTTGATGGATAGACTCAAAATACGGCCAAACGATATACAGGATGAAAAGGATCTTTGCAAACTACCGATACTCACCAAAGAAAACGTTCGAGAGAGTCCGGGCTTTTTTGTTTCCTCCGAAATTAATAGGCTTCGTCCTGTAGTCGCAATGACCGGGGGCTCCACAGGAGCGCCTTTTGAGTACCGCATTTCTAGAAATTTCGAGAGCTATATGTGGGGGAGTATCTGGCGGGCGTGGACTGCAGGTGGATACAGACCCGGGGACAAAGTGGCGGTTTTGGGTGGTGATCGCATAGCAAAGAATAGTCCGAAGCACAAGGTATATCATTTCCTAAATAATTGGAAATACATAAATGTAACAGACTTAGACGACAACAATTTGTTCAATATCTTTCAAAGTATTCAAGGAACTGCGTGCAAAATGATATATGCTTATCCCACTCCACTATATTTGTTATCCTGCTATATGCTTGAAAATGGCTTGAATGTACGAATAAATCATATCGTAACAACCTCCGAAATGCTTTTTCCTGAACATCGTCTCATTATTGAAAAAGCCTTTCGATGTAAAGTATTCGACTCTTATGGCGCAAACGATGGAGGCGTTCTCGCGTTTGAGTGTGACTATTTTGACAGATATCACCTGTCAATGGAAAGATGCATAACTGAAGTAGTAAATGACAAGGGGGAAAAAGTTCCAAACGGCACAACTGGAAATCTGATATTAACTGATTTAGAAAATTACGCGATGCCTCTAATCAGATATAAAGTTGGAGATCGGGGTTCCATTATAAATGAACCATGCGAGTGTGGTCGAGGCTTGAATCGCCTCCAAAAAATATCTGGGCGAATTAAGGATTTTGTCGAACTCAACAACGGTAGAAGAATTGATGGGAGCTATTTCACAAAACGTTTTAGAAAAATCTCAGGGATTGTATTGTTTCAGATAATTCAAAAACAATCTAAAGACATTTATGCAAAGGTCAGCCTATCTAATAAGAAAGACTCCAAAACAAGACTCTCCTTAGAACAGTTGGGGGAAACCATCGCTAATGATTTAGGAACGGATTTCCATATTCAGGTCGACAGTTCCTTTAAAAGGACTTTGAACCAAAAATTCCGGTATATAATAAAAGAATAGCATAAAACAGCATACCAAATGAGTATTCACCAGCTTAGCCGCCAGCTTTGTCCTTTGTGCTAACATAGAACATCGTGCAAAGGATACGACATCCGCGTCTACGACAGAAATGTCAAATTGGCAAGCTTGGTCGGTACCAACCATAATTACATACTTAACGAGGCTGTCGAAAATGCAGAAAATTAATAGCTGATTACTACTTTGGCTACATTCATCTAAGCCCAAAACTATGAAGGAGTTTACTCAGAATGCGAACCATAAAGAAAATTCTTAAAATACCCATTAGAATGTTGCTGAAATTGTCAGCACGGAAGCAATTATCTCGCTTGAGCACAATTCGCAATCCAGCAGCGGATAAAATAGTAAACGCTCTTACCGATACATTAAACGATCATCTTGCCTCTGAAGAAAAGACATGGGTGGATAGAATAGAAGCTCTAAGAAAAAAACTAAGTAGATCTTCAACTGAAATATCAATAACAGATTATGGAGTAGGGGCGGCAAATCTTAAGCGTACAAAAGAGGCAATGTATCAGGGGGTTACTGTAACTAGAACAGTTGGTAACGCCTCTCGTGCGAGCACGCCTTATTTTTGGTCATTGCTATTATTCAAACTTGTTAGAAATTTTAGACCATCAAGCTGTTTAGAACTTGGTACATGCGTAGGCATTTCTGGGGCATACCAAGCATCTGCTCAACAACTAAATAAAAATGGTGGTTTTGTTACACTGGAAGGTGATAAATCACTGGGTTCGCTTGCTGTACAAAATCTCCAATCACTTGGGCTTGATAACATTAGTGTGGTTACTGGAAGATTTCATGTGACATTAGACAAGGTTCTCAATGAACATAAACCCATAGATTATGTTTTCATTGATGGGCATCACGACGAAGATGCAACCATAGCCTATTTCGAACAAATTCAGCCATATTTCTCAGAGAAATCAATACTGATTGTTGATGATATTTCATGGTCTGATGGAATGCGCAAGGCGTGGAAACGAATAGAAGGAAGTGAGAAAGTTCGGATTTCGTTGGATCTAAGAGTAATTGGGATCTGCATATTAGACAATGATATTGACCAAAAATATAGTTTTAGAATCTGGTTGGTGTAATGCTTGCGTGCGTATAACGAGGCTGTCGAAAAAGCAGAAATGTAAAAATAGGACGACAGGAAACATGTTCCGCCGGAGAAGTAGTTTCTCAAAACTACTTTTTTGACAGTCTCAACCAGAGCCTGCACACTTTCAGGCTGATGGTGAGCAGGATTGACGAAGCATTGTTCAATGCCACTACCGTTGTAAAATAATCGCAGACAACTATTGCAAGTTCAGCATGCTGTGACACAGACAAAGATGATTTGCCAGTCGTTGAGCTCGTCTGCATTATAGAAAAGAAAACCTGACAAATAAGGCCCAATATGATGGAATCAGTTGCTAAGGAAACGAAGAAAATCCTTATCCTAATTGAGGATGGATCTTACCTCCTTGATAATCGGGTAAGACGTGAAGCTGCTACGCTCACTATTGCCGGCTATCAGGTTGTCGTTATCTGTCCTCGATATCCCGGGGAAACAAGCCATGACATCCATGAAAAAGTCCACATCTACCGATATAACAAATGGACATTTGGTGGCCATCTTGGTGAATATCTTTCTTCTCTGATTAAGGGGGGATGGCGATCTCTGTATGTTTGGAAGCACCATGGTAGGTTTGACTGCATCCAGGCTTGCAATCCTCCTGACTTGTGGTTTCTCGTAACCGCTTTTTTCAAAGCCTTCTTCGGTGTAAAATTTGTATTTGATCACCATGACGTATGTCCTGAGCTATTTCTCTCAAGGTTTGGTAAGTCCAAAAGCAGCATAGGTTATCGAGCCATGTTGCTGCTTGAAAAGTTGACCTTTATGTTGAGCGACGGAGTGATCTCAACAAATGAGTCTTACAAACAAATCGCTACGAAACGTGGTGGCATTTCTAAAGAACATGTTACAGTCGTCCGCAACGGTCCAGACCTAAATAAATTTCGCTTAATGGCCCCAGACCCAGACATCAAAACACGAGACCGCTTCTTAGTTGGCTATGTTGGCAATATGAACCCGCAAGACGGCGTAGAGCACCTGCTTTTAGCTGCCAAGAAGATTATTCATGATGCTGGACGAAAAGAGGTTTATTTTGTCCTTATAGGCAGCGGGGATTCGTATGAAGATCTTGTTGCCAAGAAAACAGCATGGAAACTCGATGATCATGTTTGGTTCACAGGAAGGATGCACGGTGAGAAGATGTTACGGATCCTCTCATCCTGTGATATCGGCGTGCAACCAGATCCCAAGAACCCATTTAATGACGTATCTACTATGACAAAAGCCATGGAGTACATGGCCTTGGGGAAACCTGTAGTGGCCTATGATTTGATCGAAACGCGCTATTCGTGTGGGGACTGTGCTCTGTACGCAGTTCCGAATGAAGTTGACGACCTGGTTAACAAGATTATGCTGTTGGCTGATAACGAGAAGCTGCGTGTAGAAATGGGGAAAAAAGGACGGGAGCGAGTTGAACAGTTTTTGCAATGGAAGTACTCGGAGCGGCAACTCCTTGATCTTTACAAAATGGTCTTTTCCACATCATCGCAATCCAAAGCATATGATACCAAACAATGACGATATCCGTAGCAAGGGCTCTGTTTTGCAACAAAGCAAACATGAAGGGCCGGTATGGTTTTTTAATACCGTCGCCCTTGGGTCTATGCATTTGAGGAGCGAAAAGGAAAAATTGTGAAAGCTTTATTAGTCGCAGGTGCGCGTCCTAATTTCATGAAGATTGCGCCAGTATATCGAGAGGCTCTTAAGCTCGATCAAGTAGAATTCAAGCTCGTCCATACGGGCCAGCACTATGATTATGAGATGTCACAGGCGTTTTTTGAAGACCTGGAAATTCCAAAACCTGCCTTCTTTCTCAATGCTGGCTCCGGCTCGTACGCACACCAGACTGCCAGGATAATGGTAGGATTTGAGAAGCTGTGCGAGGAAGAAAAGCCTGATTTGGTCATTGTAGTGGGTGACGTTAACTCCACTTTGGCTTGTAGTATTGTTGCCAAAAAGCGGCTACCAACTTAAGCCGGGACACTTTGTAAATTCAACAGGTTATCTGAGGATGATTTTCTATCCATTCTTGCCAGAGGTAAGTCGCCCATCTGGTTTACTATCCATTCAAACAGGTCTGGAAAGTCTCTCTCAAATAATCGTTCAGATGCTGTTGTTCCATCGGGTCTTGTTAGGC
>JAFCZU010000651.1 GCA_019314185.1 Deltaproteobacteria bacterium
GATATGGACTTCGGAATCGAACATAGTTCTCTGTGAAGCATTCTGGTAATTATCGCCGGTAATGATGCGGGGCCGTTTCGTCGCAAATTCGCCTATACCCTGAAATACATACTTGGGACTGGTCGGCAGCGAGAAATCGTCAATAAGCTTGTTATAAATAGTGAGATTGGGCGCAAGGACAAAAAAGTTCTTGATTCCTTTATGCAGATAAAGATAGGCAATAAACGCACCCATCAGACGGGTCTTGCCGACACCGGTTGCCAAGGCGAAACAGACAGATGGAAAATCTCTCTCAAAATCCGTGCATGTCGGATACGCATTCTTTACCTTATCAAGCTCGGTTTGCAGATCGACCTCTTTCTGCAGAGTCAATTTGCCGACCAGTTCGGCAAGTATTTCTAGACTTTCTGTTTGAGGCGGCCTCAGGCTCAAGCGGTTTTTGATGAAAGTCGCGATACGATCCATTGTCATGATCTCCCTGTTTTATTACGACAAGCGCTAATCAAAAAGTTTCCAAGCGGTTTTTGATGAAAGTCGCGATACGATCCATTGTCATGATCTCCCTGTTTTATTACGACAAGCGCTAATCAAAAAGTTTCCCCTGTTTCATAGCGTTCTTTTTCTTTTTTCCGGTTGTTTCTTTTCCAGGACCCGGCGGCACGAAATCAGGGGCATCAGGATCAACTGGCATAGTAACAATACTAAAACTGTAATCATCCCTGCCGAACTCACACCTGCCTAACAGCATTCCAGGTATTTTTTTGACGGTGATTTCAGAATATTGGTTTTCGCAGGCTTTCTGGAACGATTTGCAGCAGATGAGCAGGCTTTCGCCAGGTTTCATTTCTTCCCTGATTTTGTCCAGGGTCTCGACGGTAACAAGCTGCGTAGTGGTAAAGATAAAGTCTTTTTCCGTTGATTGCCCCTGTTTCCAGTATATCTCTTCATCGGGATTATATTTAAATCCCTCGTGCTTTGCCATGGCAGCCGCCAGCATGTCCGCATTGTATCTTTCGTCAATCACCCAGTTGCCGTGCTTATCTTCCTTGAGCAGGCTGGGAGCGAGATAGTAATATTTAAATCCTCCCCCGCCTTTCCATTTTACTGATTTTGAGATGCCGCCCTGATCCGTTCCGTCAGCCACCTTTTGCAAGCGCGGAAGGCCGTGCGTGTGGCAATGTTCGCCCAGCTCGATTCCGATCCATTTGCGACCCATTTTGTGTGCGACGGCGGCGGTTGTCCCGGAGCCGAGGAAGGAATCGAGGACCAAGTCACCTTCGTTTGAAGCCAGTGTAAGAATACGCTGGATCAAGCGCTCCGGTTTTGGGGTTGCGAATACTTCCTCAAGATTTATTGCCTTAACTTCTTCTCTTGCTTCGTGATTATGCCCCACGTCATTAAATTTCCATATAGTTGCTGATGGAGTACCATTTCTTTTTAAGTCGCATAGAAATGTTTTGCGAGAAGGGACTGAGTTGCCATTTTTACCAAACCAAATTTCATTATTCTCATCAAATCGTGCCAAAGTTTCTTTAGAAAATCTTGGGAATGTTCCAGATGGAGGATGCCATGTAACTCCATTATTAAAAGTGTAACTAAAATCTTTTAACTTTTCAGAACCGCTTTTTGCGTGTAGAGGTGTTGCCTTCCAAGACCCTTTTGGATGATTGTCAGGATTTTTATAGGCTTTATCCATTTTTGATGTTCTTGGAAGTTTATTAGGCCTCCAACCATCTTTGTTTTTTGCATACACGAGTATGTGATCATGGTTATCCGAAAACCATTTTGCATCATTAGCAATTGTATATTTCTTTTCCCAAATAACATTCGCCACAAAATTTCTGCGCCCGAATATTTCATCACAAAGCACTTTTAAATAATGTGATTCATCATCATCAATCGAAATCCACAGGCTCCCATTATCGGAAAGAAGCGCTCTCAGTAATTCAAGGCGTGGTTTTATAAGACTAAGCCAAAGCGAATGTTCGACCCCATCATCATAATGCTCAAACGCATTCCCCGTGTTATACGGCGGATCAATGTAAATGCACTTGATCTTTCCCGCAAAATCCTGTTCCAGCGCTTTCAGCGCGAGTAGGTTGTCGCCGTATATCAGCATGTTTTCGCTATTCTTATCGCCGTAAGACTTCTCAGGGTCTTCTATTACTATTCTCGGTTCCAGGTTCGGCCGGTTATCCTTGCCTATCCATGTAAGTTCCAGTTTTTGTCGGTTTTTCATGCCGATCTCCGTGTGCTGATTAAATATTTTAAGCGCTCAAACCAGTTTCCAATGAATTCTAAAAA
>JAFCZU010000199.1 GCA_019314185.1 Deltaproteobacteria bacterium
GATCATTTGCTGTTTAGTTGCAATCTTTAAAAGAAAATTTGTAATGTTTTCTTGTTTATGGCTTTTTCTCTGCGTGTTTTTTTTAGGTGAAGAAACGAGTTGGTTTCAACGCTATTTAGATTTCTCTGTTCCTGCAGTAGAGAATATTAACAGTCAGTCGGAATTCAATATACATAATCTTAACATGATACAGGGAGGCCAGCTTATTGATGAGCAAGGGCGCTTTCAAGTTAATTTCCAAAAAATATTTACTTCTCAGTCACTATTTACAATGGGACTGTTTGTCTATTTTTTAATACTACCTATAGCCTTTCTAAATGGTAATGCAAAGTCATTCATGGTAAGGATCGGATATCCGAATCCACCTACTTTATTTATTATAGCTATGTGGGCTACTATAGCTTTATTATTTATTTTTGCATTATTCTCTAATTTACAAATCAAGAGTGCGTTAGCTGAAACACGAGAAATGCTGTATGCCTTTTTTATCTTTCTTTACGTATTCACTTTTGTTGTGTCTGACAAAATAACTTTTTTCAAAATCTATTTTAAGTTTATGCGTAAGCTCTATGGGCAAAAGAGGATGTTTTGAAATTGCCGAAGAGCTGGAGCGAGCGGTGCAATGATTCACAAATCTGTAAAAAAAGTGACAAAGTCCCCGACAAGTCGCTGAATTGATGATGAGGTAACTCGATGAAAGGATTTGAAAAACCGATATATGTTGCCAGACCATTTTTGCCGGCCTTAGATGATTTCAGCGAAGGTCTAAAGGAAATATGGGACAATCACTGGCTTACGAACAATGGCCCGGTTGTGCAACGATTTGGACGAGAATTATCCAATTACTTTGAGACTGACAATGTTTGCCTTTTTACAAATGGAACGTTGGCGCTGCAGATCGGTCTCCAGGGAATGGGCATTGCGGGTGAGGTTATTACTACTCCATTTACCTTTGTAGCTACAACACACTCCTTGTTCTGGAACAAGATCAGGCCGGTGTTTGCCGACATCGAACCTGATTTCTATACTCTGGATCCGGAAAAAGTCGAGGCTGCTATAACGCCTTGGACTACCGCTATTTTAGCAGTCCATGTTTTCGGTTATCCTTGCAAGGTTAATGTTCTTGCTGATATTGCACGGAGGCACAATTTAAAACTGATTTATGATGCTGCCCATGCGTTTGGCGTGCGTGCAGGGAACAAATCGATTGCTCATTTCGGTGATATGAGCATGTTCAGTTTCCATGCTACTAAGATGTACCATTCTATTGAAGGTGGAATGCTGACCTTCCAGGATTCGGGCATTAAAAACATTTTTGATTATCTGAAGAATTTCGGCTTCAAAAGTGAGGTGGAAGTGGTCATGCCTGGCACAAACGCCAAAATGAACGAATTTCAGGCCTTGATGGGTAGTATGGTATTAAAGCACATCGATGAAATTGTCGAAAAACGCAGACAAATCACTGCTATATACCGCGAAAAGCTTGAAGGTGTTTCTGGCATTTATTTGAGGCCTGAACTGCCGAAAGACGTTTGCTACAATTATGCCTATATGCCTGTTGAGGTGGATGAAAAAGAGTTCGGCATGAGTAGAGACCGGTTTTACGAAAAATTGAAGGAATATAACATTTATTCAAGGCGGTATTTTTATCCATTAGTATGTGACTTTGCATGTTATAAGAGCGTTGCCGTCAAAGATCCTTTGACAGTAGCAAGAAAGGTGGCGGAGAGGATTTTGACGCTGCCGATTTATTATGATCTTGCCTTAGATGATGTACAAACTATTTGTGATATTATTATTGCGATTGGCTCAAAAGAAGCAGATGGCCAAATTTCCTAATTTGCCGCAAGGTCTAAATTGATAAAAGCAAAGAAAAAATAGTAAGGACGATAAATTGTGCGCATACTTATAATGGGACAATGTACCCTTCACTGGGGGCGAATGGAATATGGGAATCTAGGCAATTATGCTATTATAGAACCCTTTGTACGAGAATTACACCGAGTCTTTCCTGAAGCGGAGATTTGTACTACATTTCAGATGTCTGATGAGTTTTGTGATCGTGAGCGAGTAGTAAGACTTCCCATGGAATTGTATTATGCTTGGAAACGCTCGGATTTTTGGAAGAGCGCATATGAAGTAATATCTGCTTGGATGCTGAAACATATCAAAGTTTGTCCAAAGAAAACGGCTTATATGAGGGAAATTATTGCCTCTGATTTGATTATTGATTTTAGTGGGGATATTTGGGGTGAAAATGCTTCTCTTGTAGGAAAGAATAGGTTCTTTATAGGTATCCTTAAAGATCTGACCGCTTATTGGATAGCAAGGCCTATTGTTATGCTGGCAGGTTCTCCAGGACCGTTTACAAAGAGGTGGGCTCGTGTTTTGGCAGCAATAATGCTGAAGCGTTTTGACTTAGTCACTAATCGTGAGAGTATAAGTGTGGAATTGATGAAAAGAGATCATCTTCCTGTGGGCAATGTGCGTAGTTTGGCTTGTCCAGCCTTTCTTTTTGAAGCTCGTTCCGATGGTGACATGAAAGATATATATGCAAAAGAGAATCTCCTTGAGGATTCACAACCCACGGTGGGTTTTGTTCTTTGTGGTTGGAATATGCCAATTGGTCCTTTTGATCGTTCGCCGAGAGAAGATAGCGAGTTTCGAGTTTTTGCCGAAACGGTTGAATATATTGAAAACAAACTTGGAGCGCGGGTATGTTTATTATCTCATAACAATGGATTCATCAAACCGCCCGATTTCAAGATGACAACTGGACGTGATCATGAAATTGTTCATCAACTGAAAAAAGTGTTAGATGATCGGGGCAAAACCAAAAATGTATTCACACTTAAAGGACTCTACGATTGTGGCCAAACCAAGGCTATTATCCGACAGTTTGACATCCTTGTGAGTGGACGTATTCATGGAGCGGTTTCTGGCCTGTCCCAAATGGTGCCTACCGTGATTATAGATTATGGTCATGAACCCAAAGCTCATAAATTGCGAGGGTTCGCCGCGGTTGCGGAAATGTCGGAGTATGTTGCGGATCCAACGAATTTGGCTGATGTTCTCCAAAAAGTGCAACAGTGCTGGAGCAAGAGAGTGACTATACGCGAACATCTCAGTAAAAGGATCCCTGAAGTTCAGGGACTGGCGAGAGAGAATTTTAATTTATTACTTGGAGTACTGCACAAGAAAACCTCGATAGTTAATGGAATTGGGGGCAAATAGTATGAAGCTGGCGATCATGCAACCGTATTTTCTGCCGTACATTGGGTATTTTCAGTTATTGAATGCGGTTGACGAGTTTGTGGTTTATGACAACATAGAGTTTACAAAGCGTGGGTGGATTCAACGTAATCGCATCTTGGTGAACGGGGTTGACTCAATGTTTTCATTACCACTAAAAAAGGCCTCGGATTATTTAGATGTGCGTGATCGTCAATTGTCGGATTCCTTTGGGCAGGAACGCATCAGAATTGTGCGAAGGATTGAATCCGCTTATCGTAGATCTCCATATTTTACATCGGTTATGCCGGTAATTGAACGATGCTTCAACTATGAGAGCGCCAATTTGTTTGAATTCATTTACAATTCCTTGCTGGTCGTATGTGAGTATTTGGGCATAACTACAAGAATTACAATTTCATCAGGATTAGCTTCGAATCATAGTTTGAAAGGGGGGGACAAGGTTATCTCGATCTGTCAAGAGCTGACGGCGGACCATTACATTAATGCCATTAACGGTAAAGGTCTTTACAGGAAAGAAGCTTTTGCTAAAAGAGGAATTAATCTCTCTTTCATAAAATCAGAGCCTATTGTGTATCCTCAGTTTGATAACGAATTTGTGTCTTCGCTTTCGATTATTGATGTAATGATGTTTAACCGTGTCGGGAGAATTCACGAATACTTAGAATTATATAAGTTAGTTTAGCCTTGATGTGGTAGACTTGCGTGCCTAACCCACCTAACACTTATAATGAGTAATGCTTCTTGCATGAAGAATGGTATATATGAATATGAACGATATTAGTCTTGAGCGGCTTGACCGCAAGGAGTATTCAAAAACACGTCTTATGACCCTGATGACGGAATTGGACCAAATTTATATTCCGCCAATAAGTTCCATCACTGATATCGGAACTTATTGTGATAAATTGATTACATATGCGGAAGTGTTTATTATGAAGCAAAAAGAGGACGATTCTGGTTTTATAGCCGTTTACGCGAACGACCAAGAGCAACATTGCGCATTCATCAGTTCTATTGGAATTAAGCAAGCATTTCGAGAGCGTGGAATAGGCGTGTTGCTGATTAATAGAGCAGTTGAAGTGGCACGGAAACAGGGAATGCGACGAATTCGTCTTGAGGTTAACCGTCACAATGATGCTGCTTTGAGATTGTACCACAGATACGGCTTTTCTAAGATTGCTTGTTTCGTTCAAGACAAAGGAAAAGACTCCTTGATTTTGGAAAAGAAGATATGATTCTGTGCAATTGTTGGAAGGCGATCGAGAAATGAGACGACAGCAATGCTGACGAATTCTAAATCGTGTCTTCAAGCCCTTTTGGGGCACGAGAGTTTTTGAAATATGTCAGACGGATTAAAAAACAAAACATTGCACGCTCTTTTCTGGAGCTTTTTTGAACGCATTGGCCAGCAGGGGGTCCAGTTTATAATCTCAATTATTCTGGCCCGTCTGCTTCTGCCCGAGCAGTTTGGCCTGATCGCCATGCTGACGATCTTTATGGCAATTGCCCAGTCGTTTATCAACAGCGGGTTCGGCCAGGCACTGATCCAAAAGCAAGACGCCACTCACATTGATGAATGCTCGATATTTTATTTCAATATCCTTGTGGGTTTTTTTGCGGCTGGCCTGCTGTGTTTAGCTGCCCCGTGGATAGCTGGTTTTTACAACCAGCCGCTGTTGGTGCCTCTGACATACGCGCTGTCTCTTAACCTGATCATTAATGCCTTTGGCTTGGTGCAGATTACTCTGCTCACCAAGCACATAGATTTCAAGACACAACTAAAAGTAAGTGTGATAGCCACTGTCATTTCTGGAACGATTGGCGTAACCATGGCTTTTAATGGCTTTGGTGTCTGGAGCCTGGTGGCACAATCTCTCAGCGGTAACCTTTTTCGCACTGCTTTGTTGTGGCTTTTCAACACCTGGCGACCATCGCTGGTTTTCAGTTTTGTTTCCTTGCGCGGTATGTTTGCTTTTGGTTCCAAGCTGTTATGCGCTAAACTGATCGCTACCATTTTCAACAACATATACTTGATCGTGATCGGAAAAATGTTCTCTGCTACGGACTTGGGATTTTACTCGCGCGCCAAAGGACTTCAACAACTGCCGGTAGACAATATTTCGGGCATAGTCAGCCGTGTTTCTTTCCCTGTGTTCTCGTCGGTGCAGGATGACAAACCCCGCCTGAAACGCGGCGTTCGCAAAGCGCTCTTGATGCTGGCGATGGTTAATTTTCCATTGATGATCGGGCTGGCTGTCGTGGCAAGACCGCTGGTTATGGTGTTGCTCACCGAAAAATGGGCACCCTGTATTCCTTACTTGCAATTGCTTTGCGTGGTTGGAATTTTGTATCCAGTCCATGTAATCAATCTGAACGTCTTGACAGCCCAAGGACGTTCGGATCTTTTTTTTCGACTTGAAATCCTGAAAAAAATCCTGATCGTTATTGCCATTTCAGTTACTTACCGTTGGGGTATTATCGCCATGATCTATGGGCAGATTGTCACATCCTGCCTTGGCTATTTTTTAAACGCCTACTACACGGGAAAGATGCTGGATTATCCAATAACCGAACAGATTCAGGATTTAATACCCAGCCTGGCGCTGGCCGGTATAATGGGATTAGGCGTCTATGCGCTTAAATATGCACATATTGCCAATCAGTTAGCGTTGCTGTCTGCGCAAATCATGACAGGGATCGTGCTTTATGCCGTCCTTTGTTACATCTTCAGGATATCCTCTTTTATGGATGTTATTGAGATGGTCAAGTCAAAGTTGCTCAACCTTCGATACGCCAATTAACAATCGACAATAAGAGAAAACCGCTATGACAGAATGATGCTTTCCAAAATGGTAAAAACTTTTTCTCGAACCTGGCAATCACCGCAGACGGCTTGCAAACCTAATAGAACTTGGGGAATTTCGTCCCGAGAATGAAGATCAACTTG
>JAFCZU010000200.1 GCA_019314185.1 Deltaproteobacteria bacterium
TTTGCTGGCCATATTTTTTATAGTACTTGGCGTACAAACAGCAAGTGTCGGGCTTTTGGGTGAAATCATCACCTTTACTCACGGGCGCCACAAAAAAGAATACACTATCGAAAAACTGATTTAGAAAACAAGGAAAATGCAACGTAATCTAAACAAATTGGCTAATGCCACCTATGATTTGCTTATTGTTGGGGGCGGCATCACCGGTGCCTGCGCAGCATGGGATGCGAGTCTTCGTGGTCTTTCTGTAGCGCTGGTGGACAAGGGGGATTTCGGCGCCGCTACATCAGCGGCTTCAGGAAAGGTCATCCATGGGGGTCTGCGATATATGCAGTATGGTGCAATACACCGCGTTCGGGAATCTTTACACGAAAGGATGGTTTTCCAGAGAATAGCCCCCCATTTTGTCCATCCAATCCCATTCCTGATTCCAACATATGGACATTTGCTGAAAGGCAAGGAGATCTTAACTCTTGGAATGACGTTGTATGATCTGCTGGGCTCGGATAAGAATAATTCGAAAGCTCCTGAGAAGACTATTCCCCGACACCGCGTGCTCTCTCGAAATGAAGTGTTGGAGCTATTCCCCGATATAGATAGAGTTGGCATCACCGGTGGTATCCTTTACTATGATTGCCAGATGCACAGCCCGGAGCGGCTTACACTCTCTTTTTTACTAACTGCAAACGAGACAGGCGCGGATTTGGCTAACTATGTAAAAGTGAAGGGGTTTCACAAAAAGGATAACCGCGTTACCGGAGTAAAGGCTGAAGATACCATTACGGGAGAAGATTTCGATATCCGGGCAAGGGTTGTGCTGAATGCCTCTGGCCCGTGGATGCACTCGCTTCTGGGGCAGTTGAAAAGAGTCGAGCCTCGCGTTAATCTGCGATTTTCAAAGGGTATTCACATCATAACCCGTTCTTTGACAAAAAATTGCGCTCTTGCCCTGGCTACTAAGCATAGTCATGCTGGTGCTCTGGTGAACCGGGGAGGCCGCCATTTTTTTATTATCCCCTGGCAAAATTATTCCCTGATAGGGACTACCAATGTGCCCTTTGGAGGAAGGCCGGATGACAAAATGGTGACCGAGCGAGATATTTTGGGCTTACTCCAAGAGATTAATGCGGCCTACCCTGCTGCCTTTCTCAAGAGGCAAGATGTTGTATTTTTTTACGGGGGATTATACCCCGACGATATAAAAAGAAGCGTTGGTGATGGATATCAGGGAGCTCGAAAAGACCAAATTGTTGATCATAGTACAGTTGAAGGAATAGACGGTCTGATTAGTGCACTTAGCGTTAAATATACGACGGCCAGAAAACTGGCCAAAAGAACCATTGATCTTGTTTTTAGGAAGCTCGGATATAAGCCACCAGAATGTCTTACCGAGAAGACTCCTATTCATGGAGGCAAGATAGAACGGTTGAATGATTTTCTTTTCGCAGAAACGGAAACAAATGCTTCAAGGTTAAAGAAAGACATTACACGTAACCTCATTTATAACTATGGTACAGCCTATACTAAGGTACTTGGTCACACTGACGAAAACCCTGATTGGTGCGAAACGGTGCATGCGAAATTGCCTATCATTAAGGCTCAGGTTATCCATGCGGTCCGGGAGGAGATGGCTCAGAAATTAACAGATGTGGTATTCAGGCGAACCGGTCTTGGCACAGTGGGGGATCCAGGAGAAACCGCCCTTCAAACCTGCGTCTCTACTATGGCTGATGAGTTGGGCTGGCATGCTCAGAGAATTCAAAGGGAATTGATGGAGGTCAGAGAGATATTCTCTCCATCTCCATAGGGGCCGCGTCCATAATCACTAACATTAACATGCCATACAGTAAGAACCCTTTGAAAATATTACACATAGCTCCAACACCTTTTTTTGCCGATCGTGGCTGTCATATGAGAATCTTGGGAGAGATCAGGGCTCTCCAGGCTCAGGGCCATGAAATTGTACTGACCACCTACCATAACGGCAAAGACGTTAAAAATCTAAGGATAAAACGGATCATCAATATTCCATGGTATAAGAAACTTGATGCAGGTTCCTCCTGGCACAAATTATATCTCGATATTCTGCTCTTTTGGACAAGTATTCGAACCTATTTCAAGGAAAAACCAGACATCATTCACGGTCATTTGCACGAAGGGGCTCTGATCGGGAAGGCGGTCAGCGTTCTTCTGTCAGGAGGGAAGACTCCGGTTATATTCGACGTGCAAGGCAGCCTGACCGGAGAGCTTGAAACTTATGGCTTCTTGAAAAACTTAAGGCTGTTAAAGACACTTTTTTTTACTCTTGAAAAACTCATTTGCAAACTGCCGGATTATTTTGTATGTAGCTCTGAGTCCGCTACACAGTTCATAAAATCTAAAATGAAGGTGCCCGCACACAAAGTCACCTCCATCGTAGATGGCATTTATCCGGATTTCTTTCAGTGTAAAAAAGATGGGGCATTTAAAGAGCAGCTTGGCCTCCCAAAATCGAAGAAGATAGTTATATACACTGGCTCCTTGATGCAATCCAAAGGAATCGATTATTTTTTAAATGCTATTCCCAAAATCGTCACGCAGTATAAAGACGTCCTTTTTCTGATCGTCGGCTATCCTGTGCAACCCAGCAAGGAGACGGCGAAAGAGCTTAAGGTTGACGATCTTGTCCACTTTGCCGGTAAAGTGGATTACTTTCAACTTCCAAAATATCTTGCAATTGCTGATGTAGCAATAGATCCAAAAGTCGATGAAGCAGGCGAGGGAAGTGGGAAGATTATTAATTATATGGGAGCCGGGCTACCGGTTGTTTGCTTTGATACCTTGAATAATCGGACGACCTTACCAGAAAATAGTTTTTTTGCAAAACCTGGTGATTCAGAGGATCTATCCAACAAGGTTGTGCGGGCATTGAAAGATGATGCCCTGGTAAAGTCTATTGGAGAGCAGAACCGCAAAAGAGTTCATGAAAATTTTTCGTGGGTGGCAAATGGAAAAAAGTTATCACAAATATACTTGAACCTAAATTGAGCGATTTTTGACTTGATCTGCACTAATCTCTTGCGCATCAAGAGTTCGCAAAAATTCTCGACATATCCACGGGTATGCCTGCGGTTTTTGCGAACTCTTATGCATCAAGATCTCAGCACATTTCTTCCCCAAAAATTGCTCAACTTAGATTGAAAGCAAAGAATCGGATATGATCCAAAAACAAACTTAGAGGAAGCAGCAATGAAAGTATTAGTTACCGGTGGGACTGGCTTTACAGGAAAGGCGTTGGTCAGCAGATTGTTAGACGAAGGACATCAGGTGGTTACTCTTGACTACAAGGAAGGGGTAAGAACGCAAGACTTGAGAGATTGGGGTGCGGAGGTCGTGATCGGCAGTGTAACAGATCGAGAGACTGTCAACCGATGCATGGATGGCGTAGACGTGGTCCACCATCTGGCCGCAGCCTTTCGTGAACTGGATGTTCCTGACAGCTACTATAGAGTGGTTAATGTAGAGGGTACCAGGAATGTTTTGGAAGCAGCCTTTGATCAAAAAGTGAAAAAGTTTATCTACTGCAGTACGTGCGGTGTACACGGAAACATTGACCACCCCCCTGGCGGAGAAGATGCCCCTATTCATGCGGCTGATTATTATCAACAAACCAAATACGAAGCAGAACCCGTTGTACACGAATTCTTCAACGAAGGCATGAAGACCGTTATCTTAAGGCCGGCCGCAATTTACGGCCCTGGGGACCCTGAGCGCTTTTTGATGATCTTCAAACGAGTGGCAAAAGGAATTTTTCCGATGTTCGGAAACGGTAAAACCTTATACCATCCCCTGTATATAGATAATTTGATTGATGCCTTTATGGCGGCAATGGAAGATGGGAAGGGAGATGGCGAAGCCTATCTTATCGCCGATGAGGAATACATAGAAATCGAAAAACTGGTACGTAAAGTTGGGGAAGCTTTGAATATAAACGTCAAAATACCGCATTATCCCATCCTACCCTTGATAATAGCGGGACATGTGTGCGAAAAGATCTGCAAGCCATTCCACGTTACGCCACCCATTTTTCCTCGAAGGGTAGATTGGTATAGACAAAACAGGGCTTTCAAAATAGACAAGGCAAAGCGCGATCTGGGATATCAACCCAAAATCGGTATCGACGAAGGATTAAAAAGAACAGCAGAATGGTATAAACAAGAAGGATACCTCTAAAATGATAAAAGGATCAGATTAATTAGATTCGTTAGTTCTTTCCTTTGAGCTTTGAGCTTTCAACTTTCAACTTCAATATAGCCAGAGATAGAATTTGGGTGAAAAAGTAATGTTTTGCAACGGTCTTGAAGGAAGATTTTCATGTGTGGAATAGCAGGAATTATATCATCAGACAATCGTAACGTGATCACAAAAATGACGGAGGTTCTGTCTCATCGTGGCCCTGACGAACACGGGTATTACCATGACGACTTTATCTCTTTGGGGCAGCGGCGCTTAAGCATCATTGATCTCACTAAGGGTCGGCAACCGATCTCCAATGAATCCGATACACTCTACTTGATTTGCAATGGAGAAATTTACAATAGCCCTGAACTCAGAAGAGAATTGATCTCGTATGGGCACACCTTTAAGACTGCCACCGACGTGGAAGTAATCCTGCATCTTTACGAGGAATATGGGAAGGATTGTGTCAAGCACCTCAGAGGCATGTTTGCATTTGCCATTTGGGATAAGAAAAAGCACACGATTTTCCTCGCTCGCGATCACATGGGACAGAAGCCTTTATTTTTCTATCAGGCAGACGGCATTTTTCTCTTTGCTTCTGAAGTAAAAGGAATTTTGGCCTCTGGCCTTATAAAACCGGAACTCAATCTGGATGGGCTTTGGCACTATGTTTCACTGAGATTCATGCCCGATAGTTATTCCTTATTTAAGGGAATTCAGAAACTTCCTGCAGCAACATCTCTCTTTTTAGAAAATGGAATTATTACCGTCGAACGATACTGGAATTTGAATTTCACCAACAAACTTTCCAACAACGAAGATGAAATCGTGGAGAGATTAAATTCTTTATTACTCGAAACTGTGAAAATGCACTTACTAAGCGATGTTCCTGTCGGTGCTTTTCTCAGCGGCGGTATTGACTCCAGCACGGTTTGTGCCATGATGGCAACTTTGACTGGCAAGTCCTTCCCGACGTTTTCCATTGGTGTGAAAGAACACGGGTTTAACGAACTCCCGTATGCCCGAATGGTTGTTGACAGGTATGGGCTGGCAGCCCATGAAAAAATTGTCAGCGCTGATCTTATCCATTTGATCCCCAAAATGATCTACCATCTGGATGAACCTTCTGACCCTTTTGCGTTGGGCGTTTACCTGGTTTCACAAGTTGCGAGCGAAGCGGTGAAAGTGGTTCTTAGCGGCGATGGTGGGGATGAAAATTTTGCAGGCTATGACCGTTTTGTAGGAAACCATCTGGTTGACTATTACTGTTTATTGCCTCAATGGTTCCGCAAAATGGTCATGAAAAAAATAATCGAATGTATTCCTGAGTCGTTCGGTTACAAAAGCTTGGCCCAGAAGGCTGCGTGGGTGAATGAAATGTCTTTGTTCGCTGGTGGGGAACGATATGCTCAAAGCATGAGTTTCCTCCGATTTACCCAGGAAGCTAAGCAAAAGCTTTTTACCGAATCTGCAAGAAATCAGATTGAGGATTATGATTCCCAAGCCAAGATTCTCACCTTCTTCGACTCTGAGAATGTTGATCATTTAGTAGACCGGATGCTTTATACCGATCTCATGACCCGCATGCCCGATCATCTTCTGGTTATAGTAGATCGGATGACCATGGCCCATTCTCTTGAGAGCCGATCTCCGCTTATTGACTACAAGGTGGTGGAATATGCCGCATCCATACCGGCTGAGTTAAAATTAAAAGGCAATACACTGAAATATCTTCTCAGAAAGGTGGCCTCTCAGTATCTCCCTCAAGAGCTGATAAATCGCAAAAAGGTAGGATTTGGGTTTCCCCTGGGCATATGGATGCGAACAGAACTCAAAACATTCTTAAAAAATTTATTCGATGAATCTCGATTTGTTGAATTGGGTATTTTCGAACGTTCGTATGTTCAGCGTCTTCTGCATGAACATATTTCCGGAAAAGCCGATCACAACTTCCGACTCTGGATTCTTGAGTCCCAATCCAGAAACCAAGGTGTAGTTCAGACGGAGGGTTAGAATGAAAATATTAGGTATTACTGATATGCAGACAAGTGGTGCAGCTATCATAGAAGATACTCACATCTTAACTGCGATTAATGAGGAAAGACTGGTCCGTAAAAAGATGGCAAGAGGTTTTCCTCGGCAATCCATTAGAAAAGTACTTGAGTTGGGCAATATTAATCCAAAGGAAATTGACGCAGTTGCTGTGGCCCAAATCAAAGGTTTTTTCTCGGATGAAATTCTCGAATGGAATGGCTGGTTCGAAGAGAGAAAAAAGTCACACAATGTTCATGCCTTTTTTTTCAGGATTGCATCCAGATTCGGATGGCTGGCTGGGGCAATTCCATTTCTTCGGGAATTGTTTTATCTTTTACGCTCTCCTGCTTACATTTATCGAAAAATAAAGATAAAAAAGATCCTCAGGAGCGAGTTTAATATCAACGCACCTATTCATTTCTATCACCACCACTTTTGTCATGCCACTTCCGCTTACTATACCAGCGGCTTTTCTGACGCTTTGGTTGTCACTATGGATGGTGGAGGAGATAAGCATTCCTCCCACATTTATTCAGTCAGAAATGGTACGTTCCAAAAAATAAATGAAATTAGTGCGTATGATTCACTCGGAAATTACTACGCCTATGTGACTGCCCTGTGCGGTTATAAAGCTAAAAAACACGAAGGGAAAATAACGGGGTTGGCAGCTTATGGGAAACCAAAATATATAGATATTTTGAATAAGCTAATAACATATGAGAATGGAAAGACGAAAAATATTGGGAGAGTATTATTCAATTCTGCTTTAGAACGACTAAGCGAACTTTTGCCTCCTGATTTCAGTAAAGAAGATGTCTCATCAAGCATTCAGATTTTGACCGAAGACATCGTCCGGAAGTACGTGGAACATTACATAAACAAAACCGGCCACAAGAACCTGGCTTTGGCGGGAGGTATTTTTGCAAATGTTCGCATAAATGAAGAAGTCCACAATTTACCTGCTGTCAAGTCTGTCTTTGTTTTTCCTGGAATGTCTGATGAGGGCTTAGCGGTGGGCGCAGCTTATGCCTGCCTTCAAAAAAAGGCAAGAATCAACTTTAGAGGTAATAACCTGGTGCAAATGCCCGACATTTATTTAGGTCCTGGCTTTTCGGACGATGAAATAAAAGCTTCCCTTGAGCGTGGGGGACTATCGTTCACCTTTTGCCAGGATATTGAGGGAAACATAGCCAAATTACTTGTTGAAGGCTACATTGTGGCTCGGTTTAACGGAAAAATGGAATATGGACCGCGGGCTCTCGGGAATCGTTCTATTCTATACCACCCCAATGATAAAAGCGTGAATGACTGGCTAAACAAAAATTTGAAAAGAACGGAATTTATGCCATTTGCTCCTGCAGTTTTGGCTGAGGAGGTTGACAAGTGTTTCATTAATTACAAAGGCGCAGAACAAACGGCGAGGTTCATGACAATTACCTTTCACTGTACGGAATGGATGCAGAAGAATTGTAGCGGGGTGGTTCATCTGGACAACACAGCACGACCCCAGATCGTCATAGAGAAAGAGAATCCGAGTTACTACAAAATAATCAATGAATTTTATAAGTTGACTGGTGTTCCGGTGATCATAAACACCAGTTTTAATATACATGAAGAACCAATTGTTTGTACTCCTGATGACGCAGTAAGGGCGTTTAAGATCGGTCATCTTGATTATTTGGCCATTGGCAACTTCCTCGTAAAAAACAACTCAATATTAAATCACGAGCTGATCGCCATGGAAATGCACCAAGAATAATATGGAACACAAATTTTTCTGGTTAGTATTTCTTTTTCTTATATTGGGCACCCTGAAAATGAATGTGGTTACTCATGATTGCGTGGCTGCGATGTATCTGGAAGGCAAGGCTGCATATTATCAGACGTCATTGATGCAGAAAAAGATTAATTTTGTGGTCAAAGGTAAACGTAGCACTCTTAATGCAAAGGGATGGGATGAATATGACGGTTCAATCTATAACACAAAGCGAGGATACGGCTGGCTAACTGATCTGGCTGGTAACGGACGGGATCGGGGAGCCGATGCGTCAATTTTGCTTGCTGACGGAACGAAGACGTCGTCACAAGACCTGGGGAGACTGGAGTTGGCAAATTGGCAGGGCACTCACAAGGAAAATGACCCCCTCGTCTTCCGCATAGATGTTCCTGACGGGTGGTACCGCATTACCTGTACTTCCGTTGACCCGGGCGGCCCTCTACCGCTGGTGGATCAACGCTGCTTTAAATGTCGAGCGCATGATGTGGTGTTTGCGGGTGCCAACTATGGCAAACCACTCGTAGTCAAGGGAAATTACTTGGCAGAGGGGACAGGAGTCGTTGAGGTCACCGAGGGCCATTTGCGCATTGTTGTGGGGGATCCGGCTTATGGTGGCTGGACCTGGACGTATGACGGACCGTGGTATACAGGGTGGAAACGCTGGTTAAGTAAGGGGCATCTCTATGCCGGGAGTTGGCATCAGAAATTTACCCGTGTAGTGGACCCTGGATTCCATACCCTCCGCTTGAATTCCCTGGAAGTTGAACGGGTTCCACCTCCTGAAGAATGTCCTACTTTGGTGTTTAGAGATTTCTTTAATAGAGATAATGGAGATGATGTAAACTCAGGAATTTTAAACGCCAATCGCTGGGTTAAGATTAAACTGCACCCTGGAATTTCGGATAATATCGATATTCAACTGTATCAGACATCTATCAGGCTTACAGGACATAATAGAGGCAGCAATGTAGCTGGTCTATTACAAAAAAAACTAAGTCCGGAAAAAGGAGTTGTTCGTTACTCAACTCGAGTAAGCCTATTTATGGGAGAGGGGAGTCAGAAGTATTTAGGATCGCAGGAGGCCGGGATTGTGATGCTGGCAGAACCGTCAGAACCAACTGAATTTGATTCGACTTTTGTCGGAGTTGCCATTGACAGTAACCATTCAGGCACAAAGGGTTGGTTAATATATCGCATAGGTGATGGAGAAGAAGGATACCGAACCAACCTGAAAGTTCCAGACACAGCGCTTCCCTTTGAAATCACAGAGGGAGAGTTCGAGATTATAGTCGATCATGATGTAGCAAAGAATGTTTTGAGGCAGATCAGAGTGAATGGTGTGGATCTCACTGAGCAATGGTCTTTTGAAGATCGCACACAACGCGTATCGCAAGGTATATTTGGAATCCGTGGGGCGACAAATATCAGCAAGTCCAAGGCGAGCTTGCATCAATTTTATTGGTACTATTCTGTACAGGTCATAAAGAGATTGTAAGTTGACGACTTTTTTTCTGGTAAAGGTGCCAGGAGTATCGGAGATCTATGGTGAGCTTGTTGATCAGTATTGGCAATGAGCGGAACCGCTGTTGAACGAATGATTACCTTCTTTTTGAAAACTGCTATCAGTTGCGGCCTAATCACCTGGGTCCTCGTTTATCAAGTCAAGTTCTCAGAGCTATTAGGCGTTGTAGAGATGGCTAATATATGGTTACTTTTGCTGGCCTTTGGTATGCACTTACCAGGTTTTTTCTTCAGTGGCTTACGATGGCAACGGTTACTGAAATCACAGATGGTTCATGTAAAACTTTTGTCTCTTATTGACAGCTATCTCGTTGGTTCTTTCTTTAACGTTTTCATGCCCACACGAATCGGCGGTGATGTGGCCCGTGTAAGTGATCTGCGTCAAGCAACCAAATCCATATCCCGGAGCGCCTCATCGGTCTTTGTTGAACGGTTCCTTGGTATGTCTGTTTTGCTCTCCTTTGCATTGTGCGCCTCTCTCATCCAACTGCCTTTGGCAAAACAAATTCCGGCTATCTGGATCGGACTTTCCGTTGCTGTGCTGGGACTCGTTTTATTACTATTGGCGGTGTTCACGCAGTTTATTAGTCTATTCATAAGGTTTATCCCTCTGGAAAAACTGCGGAATAAAATGCTGATAGAGTGGAAGGTGTTTCGCGATAATACCGTATGGCTGCTGTCACGTCGTAAAGCTTTGGCGTGGGGGCTTTGGTATTCCATTCTGCTACAACTGAATGTGGTTATTCACTTCTGGGTCATCGGTGAGGCTCTCGGATTCAATATTGCCTTGCTGAACTACTTTTTTCTCATTCCGATCCAGCTCGTTATCCTAATGTTGCCAAGCATCAATGGCATCGGACTTCGTGAGGCAAGCAGTATTGTTCTTTTCGGCTTTTATGGTATCGGGGCGTCTCAGGCAGCCGCATTTGCTTTTGTTGATTTGGCGATGATGCTTGCTATAGGCCTGATTGGTTGGGTACGTTTTCTTGCCCGGCGTTCAATCCCCAAAAATCAATTATCAAAAAACTACGAACAAAAGTGGGAAATATGACTTTCCAAAATTCGATAATTGGCAGATTTATTTTGGTCTTTATCTTAGAATTGGTTATTTCGGCTCCAATTTGTTTTGCTTTGGTTGAAGTAGGCAAGCACAAGACTTATGAATTGGTGTTTACCGCTGCTACTTCTCTTCAGAATCCATTTGATACTTATCTTTTGAAACTAGAGATTACAGATCCAAATGGCAGAAAATTTATTCTTGATGGATTTTTTGATGGGGATGGTGACGGTAGCCAGGAAGGAAATATATGGAAGGCCCGCATTGCCCCATATACTAAAGGTATTTGGTCTTGGCGAACCATTAAAGGTGACGCATATGATAGCGGACTGGAAGGGCTTCGAGGCCAGTTTGTTTGTGTCGAGAGTGGAGATATTGGGGGGGTGATAGCAGACAGGCATCATTTTCGATTTCAAGATGGTGGTTACACTTATCTGCAAGGCAATTTTCTGGACTTCACCAATGGTCTTCCTAGCACTCACACATTTATGAGCGAAAAGATTACGGATATCCAACGTGGTGATATCATGGCGCGCCATATCCAATTTAACACAGCTAACAAACTCAATGTTTATTTTGCAAACAAAGGCGATTACGGAGGCCAATCAGTCACACCATGGGTTGGCTCTGCCTCAAGCAACGATAAAATGAGGATGGATCTGGCTCGTTGGAAGAAATATGACGGATATATTCGTAGCTTCAAAGACAACGGTATGCTGGCTGAAATGTGGTTTTTTGCCGATGACAGCCGCTTCGGGAGTCTGACGCAAAAAATCAGGAACAGACTTTTCCGCTATGCTATGGCGCGCACTTCTGCCTTCAGCAATACGCTTTATGTCATAGCTCTGGAATGGGGTGAAGGATGGTCGAAATCGTCGGTCATGGCATCGGGGAATTTCATCCAGGCACATAATCCGTGGCGACGTCTTCTCTCGGTACACAACATAACACCTAATCCATGGGCACAGCTTCTCATGATACCAAAGCATATGCACTGGGCTTTTTCTGGTCAGAGTTGGGCTACATTTATAGCTACACAGCCTGGGAATTCATCAAATACCAAGGATGTCAATCAATTAGCAATCAAGATCCGTGATAAAGAGGATATTCCCCATATCAGCGAGGAATTTGGCATTCTCAACGGAGATAGTGATGCCCAGTTACGTAACAATATGTGGGCAAATTTTTGTGGCGGTGCAGCAGGTGGGGGAACCGGCAGTGGCTTGAAGGCTTTTATGCGATTTCTGGAACAAAGTCGTGTCCCTTTCGAGCGGATGCATGCCGCAAACAGTCTGGTCGAAGGAGGGGGATACACACGCTTTTGTTTGGCAGAGCCGGGACATCACTACGTTATCTATAGCCAATTTGGTGCCATTAGTCTCAACGTAAGCGGCAGTAATTTAACAGCCCGCTGGTTCAATCCCCGCGACCCAAACGGTACGATGGGTGATGCTTTCCGTGTATCTCGGGGCAATAATCTATTTCAACCACCGGACAACACTTCGAGAGACTGGGTTTTGTGGATAAGCGATGGTACCGACTTGCATAGTGGCAGTTTATATCCGTCCGAAGGAGCGAGTTTTACGCAAGAAAT
>JAFCZU010000019.1 GCA_019314185.1 Deltaproteobacteria bacterium
CTATGTTACCAAATTGATAAAAGGCGAAAACAGCGAAATAAACAATGGCATGGCCGGCCAGGCAGTGTACAAGATTACGGATGATCCTCGCGTTACGCCGATAGGAAAGATCTTGAGGAAGAGCAGTCTCGACGAACTGCCCCAATTTTTCAATGTCCTCAAGGGAGATATGAGTCTGGTGGGGCCACGGCCACCGATTTCATATGAGTGCGATCAATATAAACGGTGGCACTGTGGACGTGTGTTGGAGGTAAAACCGGGAATCACCGGCCTGTGGCAGGTAAGCGGCAGGAGTAGCACGACCTTTGACGAAATGGTTAGGCTGGACCTCAAATATGTGCGCACATGGAGCCTGTGCATGGACACTAAAATCCTTTTCAAGACCTTCTGGGCAGTGATTTCAGGCAAAGGAGGGTATTAGAAAGCTAAGAAACGGAGGACAACTATGGTTAATCTTGGTATTATTGGATGCGGATACTGGGGACCTAATCTGATTCGGAATTTCAACTGGCTGGCTGATTCCAACATGCTGATATGTTGTGATAAAGATGTCAATCGGCTCAAACGTATTAAAGGACTCTATCCTAACATCGAAACGACCACGGAGCCCGCAACGCTTTTTGAGGATCCGCGTCTGGACGCTATCGGCATTGCCACACCTGTATTTACTCACTATAAACTGGCCAGAGCAGCGCTTCTTAACGGCAAACATGTATTTGTGGAGAAGCCCATCACCCATTCGTTTGAGACGTGCCTGTCGCTCATTGAAATTGCCAAAAATATGGATCGGGTCCTCATGGTCGGACACACGTTCGAATACACAGCGGCCGTGAGCAAAATAAAGGAAATCATTAACTCCGGAGGGATAGGTATTCCCCTTTACATCAGCAGCGTTCGCCTTAATCTGGGATTGTTCCAGCCGGATATTAATGTATGTTGGGATCTGGCGCCGCACGATATTTCCATCATTACTTATCTGTTGGACCAGGTTCCCGAGAGCGTTAACTGTCAGGGGAAAAGCCATTACAAAAAGGGGATTGAAGATGTCGCCACCATGACTCTCAATTATAAAAACGGCGTCATCGCATTTATTCACACCAGTTGGCTTGACCCAAACAAGAACAGAAAGACGACCGTTGTCGGCAGTAAGAAGATGCTGGTCTACGATGACGTGGAGCAACAGGAGAAAATCAAGATCTTTGACAAAGGGGTTGATGCTCCGCCGTACTATGACACATACGGCGACTTTCAATTTTCCTATCGCTACGGCGATATCTACAGCCCGCGTCTGGAAGATTACGAACCATTAGGAAAACAGTGCGAACATTTTATTGATTGTATCAAGCAAGGATTGCAACCCTTGACTGACGGATACAATGGGCTTAGAGTGGTATCCGTCCTCGAAGCCGCATCCAAATCGCTTCGGAGCGGGGGAGAGTCAGTCCCGGTTTATTATCCATATGATCACGAGAAGGTTCTTCAGCCTCACGCGTTTCAAAACACAGGAACAGCTGGATAATTTCTAATTCTATGACTAAACGCCTATGTTCTATTGGAAAAAATGCCCTGGTGGATAAGCAGGTGTTCCTCGCGTATCCCACGGGCAGGGAAATCGGTGAACGCCGACTTGTCATTGGCGACAATGCGCAGATCCGCTGTGGCACAACCATCTATGAAGGCACAACCATTGGACATTATCTGACAACGGGCCATAATGTGGTGATCCGCGAGGAAAACCTCATCGGAGAGCATTTCACCATCTGGTCGAATTCCGTTGTGGACTATGGCTGCAAGATCGGAGATCGCGTCAAAATTCACTGCAACTGCTATATCGCGCAGTTTACGACCATTGAAGACGAAGTTTTCATTGCCCCTGGCGTCTCTATTGCCAATGATATTCATCCGGGATGCGAACACTCGACTGAGTGCATGCGCGGCCCCACAATCAAGAGAGGCGCTCAAATCGGCGTTAATGCCACTCTGCTTCCTTTTATCACCATCGGCGAACGTGCCCTTGTTGGCTCCGGTGCCGTAGTCACCAAAGATATTCCATCCTGTTCCGTGGTCACAGGAAACCCTGCAAAGGTGATTTGCGCCATCGATGAACTCAAGTGCTCAAGGGGCTTGACGGATCATCCGTATCGGTAGAATCATCTATCACCTAAAAGGCTATGAACATCGAACATCGAACATCGAACGTCCAACGTCGAATTTTGAATAAGGTATTCTGCCAATTTATAAACTGGCGGAGCGAAGCGAAGCGATTTCATCATTCGATGTTCGACGTTCAAAAAACTTTTTGCGCCGTTGCGCTGAATATTTAAAGGAAAATTATGAAAATACCATTTGTTGATTTAACAGCACAGTATAAAAGTATTAAAGGAGAGATTGATGCAGCTATTTCGGAGGTTATCTCCAAATCCGCCTTTATCGGCGGCCCTCATGTAAAGTCTTTTGAAGCAGCCTTTGCAGAGTTTTGCAACGTCAAATACTGTGTGGGACTAGGAAATGGCACTGACGCCCTTTCCATCGCCCTTAAAACCCTTGGCATAGGCAAAGGAGACGAAGTCATAACCACGGCTCTCAGCTTCATCGCCACACCAGAAGCCATAACCATGACCGGAGCAAAAGTAGTATTTGTCGATATCAATCCCGAAACATACAATATTGATGTCGCAAAAATTGAAGAAAAGATATCCTCAAATACAAAAGTCATCATACCCGTTCATCTTTACGGACAACCGGCAGATATGGATCCTATTCTAAAGATAGCAACAAAGCACGATCTGAAAGTGGTGGAAGACGCTGCCCAGGCGCACGGAGCTGTCTACAAAGGACGGCAAATCGGCTCAATCGGAGATATGGCATGCTTCAGCTTCTATCCGGGAAAGAATCTGGGGGCTTATGGTGATGCGGGCGCTATCGTGACAAATGACGAAGATTTGGCTGTAAAAGCAAGAATGATTGCCAACCATGGCAGAATTAATAAGTACAACCATGAAATAGAAGGGGTTAACAGCCGTTTGGATGGTCTTCAGGGAGCGATTCTGGAGGTAAAATTAAGGCGCCTTCCGGACTGGACAGAGAGCCGCCGAAAAAATGCTTATCTATACAATGAATACCTGAACAATACAGAGCTTATCACACCGACGGAAATTGACAATGTTAAGGCTGTTTATCACCTTTATGTCGTAAGGGTGAAAAAAGATCAGCGAAAAGAACTTCAAGAAGACTTGAAGTCAAAAGCCATTTCTACGGGTATCCATTACCCCATCGCCCTCCCTAACTTGAAAGCATATGAATACTTGAATCACACTGAAGATAACTTCCCGGAAGCAACCCAGGCCTCACGGGAGATTCTCTCTCTCCCAATCTTCCCGGAATTACAACAATCGCAAATAGAATACATAACAGAAACTATTAAGGAACGGGGACGAAATAACTTCCCCAAGTAGGCGCATAGATTTGGGTCAAATTTGTTCGATCTCAAATCACAAGCATTTTTGCCCTTTGAGCTTTCACCTTTCAGCTCGTAGATCAATTAGCTTGGTCCGGCCTCAAGGTCGTTTGAAAGTAATAAGTCAACGTAGTCAAGGATGTCCCCCAACTTCATGACAAGAGACCGCGGCTTTTACAAAAAATACTTTTCGGATCTTCATATCATTTATTAAACTCATCATATATATCGCACCCCTGTCATTTCTGATAGGTTACAGGGCATTGGCAGGTTAATACCCTAATCAAGCATTGACATTATAAGATCTCATGTGGCAAGTGGAATATTATGAAGAAAAGAATAATTATTATTATTCCAGTTCTGGTTACAGTGTTAATGATACCATCTTTTCTGCTTGCCGTTGAGAGGGCACCAAGGGTAAGTAATAGGGAAATAGTAGAAAGACTTACAAGATTGGAAGAAGGTCAGAAGCATTTCGACAAACGGTTTGACGGTGTCGACAAACGGTTTGATGACCTTCGTTCTGAGATGAACAGTCGTTTTAATATCCTTCAGTGCATGTTGGGGCTTTTTATTACAATTGCTCTTGTAATACTGGGATTTGTGCTTCGTATGCAGTGGCAGATGCAAAGAAGACAAACCCGTATTGAGACATCTCTTGAAACATATAAAAAGAGTGCACTTTAATTTTATTTCAGCGAGTTCTCTCATCAGCCTTTATTTTGCCATAAATAGACAAAATCGTCATTCCCGCCTGCGGCTAAGAAAAACAATTCAAAATTATTTATTCGTCCAAGCCTCCGAGCCTCCCAACAACCTTTAACTGGATGGCAAATTCTTTATGTCGGAGTGTGAGATTAAGAAAGTTACTGATATACGAATGGACGTCCGAGTAGTACCTTGAAAGAGCTGTTGCTTATGACAAAACAATCACACGACCACAATTTCAAAAATTTGTTTTTAGACTTTCCAAAGGAAACGTTGGAGTGGTTTTTCCCTTTGTTTCTTCATTTCGAATATGTGTTTTTTAAACTATTTGACTTCAATGCACGCGATTATTACAACATAAACAATCCTGTGGCTAAAATATTATTGCCGAAAATGAATTATAAAAAGGATGAACGAATAGAAGTGATAAGGTATGCATACTCAGGATTATTTCAACTTGCTTCCCGTATGCTTTTTGATAAATATGTCGATTTTATTGATGTGTATGCGCAAATAACTGAACAAGAACAGAAAAGCCTATATCATGAAATAATTCAGCATAAGGAGACTGCTATGTTAGCACAATATATTAGAGAAAAAGGAATGCAGCAGGGAATGCAGTAGGGAATAATTCAAAATACAAAAGAAAATATCATAGAGGCTCTTGAATTACGTTTTGGTAAAATTTCGCCTGAAATCATTGATAAAATAAATCAGATAAATGACCCCGCAAAGTTAAAAGAGCTTCATAAGAAGGCTATACAGATAAAAAAGATTGATAGTTCCAGATTCTTCTGCTGAATCAGTTTGCAGGCCCCGCCCTGTGCTTGGCAACACGGACTATTAAGGTAGGGCTGAACAGATTGTAAATTCAATCAGTTAGCAACTTTTTAGATTTTGCTTAATTGTGAAATTACCATAGAGCCAAAATAGCGGAAAGTGTCTCGCTTTAAGTTGGTAGCCGAAAGATCCAACAAATCCTATCTAAAAATGAGTGGCAAAATCCAAATCATAAATCCTCTTAATTGCCCGAACTGGGACGAACTCTTAGTTCATAGCCAGAATTATTCCTTTTTTCATTCTTCTGCCTGGGCGAGGGTGCTTTGTGAATCATATGATTATAAACCACTTTATTTTGTATCATTAGAAAACGGTAGATTTTCAGCCTTGATACCCCTCATGGAAGTAAACAGTTTCCTGACAGGAAAAAGGGGCGTGTCGTTGCCTTTCACTGATTACTGCCAACCCGTTGTTTCTGCCAAAATTAATTTTCAGGAAATCGTTGATGAAACCATTAAATATGGGAAAAAAGCTGGCTGGAAATACATTGAATGGAGAGGGGGCGAAAGCAATTTTCAGGCTACAACCCCTTCATCATTTTACTACGTACACACTTTGGATTTGATACAAAATGAAGAAGAAATCCTCTCCGGTTTTAGAAACAGCACAAAACGAAATATTCAGAAAGCTATTAGAAACGGTGTTGACATCAGCATAAACAATTCGTTGGAATCAGTTAAAGCATTTTATCGATTGCACTGCATCACAAGGAAACATCATGGTTTGCCTCCACAGCCTTATCATTTCTTAAAGAAAGTATACGAGCACATTATCTCAAAACAAAAGGGATTGGTCGTACTTGCCTCTTACCAAAAGAGCGCTATCGCGGGAGCCATTTGTTTCTCTTTTGGCAAGAAAGCCATTTATAAGTACGGCGCATCTGACAAAAGATATCAACATCTCAGACCGAGCAATTTAGTTATGTGGGAGACGGTAAAATGGTATATCCAGAATGGTTTTAAAAGTTTCAGCTTGGGTAGAACAGAAATGGAGCATATAGGTCTTTTACAGTACAAAAAGGGATGGGGTGTAAAGGAACAAATTATAAACTATTATGTATATGATATGAAAAAAGAGATAATGGTAAGTAGAGGACCAAGATATGATACTCTATACAAAATGCTACTTGGCAAATTACCTTTTCCATTGTTAAATTTTGTCGGTACCCTACTGTATAAACATGCAGGGTAGATTCAAACGAAAAGACACGTTCCAATGATCGGCAGGGGACCCTTTCTGATAGCTTAATTGTGTGCTTCCGAATTTGTTTCTCTCCCTATTAAAGATTGTTGAACATTCAGTGCCCGCTTCGCTCGGGCTTCACCCTGTTCAATAGCGACTTGAACATAGCACATTACCAAGATGTGAAGATAACATCTCACAATCGTGAGATGTCACCTACGATTTAACAGGGTAAGGAGTCGGCAGAGAAACGTATTGCCCGAAGGGTTGAGCTTTTTTCCCTGATCGTCGTCTCCCCATCAGGAAAAACAAATCTCCCTCAGTGTTCTCGGTGTGATGCCTTTTCCATCATTTAGCCCTCCCCCTTTGGACTTAGAGTTGAAGACTGACGAAATCCATATCTGGTGTGCTCGCTTGGATCACCCGGTATTTCGATTTCAGAGGCTAACACAACTACTTTCCAGGGACGAGACAATCAAGGCTAAACGATTTTATTTTGAAAAAGACAGGAAGCATTTTGTTATTCGTCATGGGATACTAAGAACGATCTTGGGTCGCTATTTAGGTGTTGAGCCGAGCCGGTTGCAGTTTTGTTATGGATATAATGGAAAACCAGCACTCTCTGATACATTTGGCAAGGGAACCATTCGTTTTAACATGTCTCACTCAGAGGGGCTCGCTCTTTATGGTTTCAGTCGAGACTATGAGATAGGTGTAGATATAGAACACATTTACGACATTCCTGAGATGGAGCAGATCGCTGAGCAATTCTTTTCTGTAAGGGAAAATACTGTCTTCCATAGACTGCCTGAAAGCAAGAGGAAAGAAGCATTTTTTAACTGCTGGACCCGCAAGGAAGCCTTTATAAAGGCAATCGGAGACGGCTTGTCTCGACCCTTAGACAAGTTTGACGTGTCACTGGTTCCAGGTGAACTGCCTATGCTACTAAGAATAGGCGGAAATTCAAAGGAAGCTTCCCGATGGTCCATTCAGGAGTTAAAACCCGCCACCGGATTCGCGGCTGCTCTTGCCGTAGAGGGACGAAGCTGGTGCCTTCGTTGTTGGCGATGGTCAGATTAGTGTACCAAGTAAAACGAAAGATCTCCTGAAATTTGTTTTTCACAGACAATAAGATACGGCACCAGGTGAAAAGTATGACTTGGAGGTATGAGATGTCTAAATCACGCAAATTCAGTTGCTTCCTTATGGGTAGCCAGTCTAGACTTATTCAATGTGCTGAGATCTTGCTTCAAAAAGGTCATCAGATTCTTGGCGTTATTTCCGCTGAACCATCCATCCAACGCTGGGCCAAGGAAAAGAACCTGTGGCAAGTAATGCCAAGCAGCGATATCGTAAAGCTGCTGGAACAACAGCCTTTTGACCTTTTTTTTAGTATCGATAATTTTTATAAGGTTCCGAATGAGATATTAACTCTACCCCGATTGTATGCAATTAACTTTCATGACGCTCCCCTTCCGAAGTATGCAGGGGTCAATGCAACGAACTGGGCTATCATAAATAGAGAAACGCTCCACGGTATTACATGGCACGTCATGACTGACCAGATAGATGCGGGCGACATTCTCAAACAAAAAACATTTCCTGTGTATAACAAAGAATCTGCCTACACCCTTAATGCGAAGTGTTACGAGGAAAGCATCAAGTGTTTTGCCGAACTTATAGATGACCTCGCAGAGGACCGGGTGAAACCGGTTCGACAAAATCTTGAAAACCGAACCTACTTTGCCCGGTGGAAAAGACCTCCCGCTGCCTGCACGGTCGACTGGGCCCGCCCCGCGGAGGAAATTGATGCCTTGATCCGTGGTTTGGACTACGGCCCTTACCCGAACCCGCTGGGTCTTGCGAAACTTTTTCTTGGTGATCAAGCGGTTATCGTGAAGCAGGTTGACCTTTTAGAGTCAGAGCCGACCGTGGCACCGGGTACGATAACCCTGGTTACAGATGGGACAATCAACGTAGCAACCGGGACCCGCGAGGTGGTTCTCCGTGAGTTCATCTCGTTTGACGGCCAGCCACTTTATCCTTCGACCTTTCTTGCGACACCTGGATTGCGTGTTGGTGACAAGCTGCCCAAACTACACGGTGAACGCGCAGATACTATTACAAGGATTAACTCCGCCCTTTGTAGACACGAGGATTTCTGGATAGATCGATTGGCAAGCCTTGAGCCAATCGAGATTCCCTATACAAAACGACGCGCCTTAACCGGTGAAAAGACACAATATATAGAGGCATGCTTTTCCACACCTGCAGCACCTCTGGCCAGTTGGGAAATTTCTGAAAGCCCGGGAGATTTTGTACTGGTTGCCTTCGCCCTATACCTCTCCCGCATCGGGGGCAAGAAAAATTTTGATGTTAATTTCCAGGACGTATCGTTACAACAAGAACTGTCGGACACTGAGGCCTTCTTTGCTTCACACGTGCCGCTACGTATAGATATGGAACACGAGCAAAGGTTCGTGGAGTTCTACAAGGTAATACAGCAACAGATAGAAACTATAAGAGCGCATGGATCGTATGCGCTGGATCTAGTATTCAGGGATCCGAGCCTTCGCAAGGCTTTCAGCCATCACTCTGGCCCAAGGCTTCCTGTCGCCTTAGAGCGCGTAGAACGTTTGTCTGGTTATCAGCCAAAGTGTGATGCTGATCTTTTGGTCGTTATCCCTGATGATGGAAAAAAGTGTGTCTGGCTCTATGATCGAGAGGTTCTGGAGGGGACGACCATTGACCGCATGCGGGAGCAGTTTACGATACTGTTGAATGATATTGCAATTGGACAGGATCGCTCCGTTGCTGAGTTGTCAATACTTCCTGAGCAAGAGCGCCACATGCTGCTCACAGAGTGGCATGGCGCAGGCATGGCGTACCCTCAGACTACCTGCTTGCACCATCTCTTCGAGGCTCAGGCGGAACGGACTCTATATGCAGAGGCATTAGTCTTTGAAAATGAGCGCTTGACATATAAGGAGCTTAATCGGCGTGCGAACCGGGTTGCACACAGGCTTCGTGCGCTGGGAGTGGGACCGGAGACGCTGGTTGGACTCTGCGTCAACCGATCTCTGGAAATGGTCGTCGGTATACTTGGGATACTCAAATCGGGGGGAGCGTACGTACCTCTCGATCCGATGTACCCTCAGGAACGTCTTACATTCATGCTCGAGGATACGCAGGCATCTGTGGTCTTGACGCAGCAGAGTCTGGCGGCCAATCTGCCGCCAAATTCCGCTGAGATTTTGTGTCTCGACGCTCCCGATGTGCAATTGACGCCCAGCGATGCCACAGCCAACGAAAACCCGGTCAGCGGCGTAAAGCCCGAGAACCTGGCGTACGTTATTTATACCTCCGGTTCGACGGGCAAACCCAAGGGTGTGCTCGTCACCCATGCAAACGTCGTTCGTCTCTTCAATGCCACGGAGTCATGGTTCCATTTTGGGCCGGAAGATGTGTGGACGCTGTTCCACTCCCATGCGTTCGATTTTTCCGTTTGGGAAATATGGGGAGCTCTGTTCTACGGCGGACGCTTGGTGATAGTACCTTACGAGGTCAGTCGGTCGCCGAAAGAATTCTACAGGTTGCTGGTGAGGGAGCGCGTCACGGTTCTAAATCAAACCCCCTCTGCATTTCAACAGCTCATCCAAGCAGAGGAAACTGGAGGTCCCGAAGACAATCTTGCTCTTCGTTTGGTCATCTTCGGTGGCGAAGCCCTCGAATTGCAGAGCTTAAAGCCCTGGATCAAGCGTCACGGAGATACGAAGCCTCAACTGGTCAACATGTATGGCATTACGGAAACCACGGTGCATGTTACGTATCGGCCGATAGCAGCCGAGGATGTCCAAAGCGGACGAGGGAGTGTCATCGGTGTCCCGATACCCGATCTGCAGGTTTACGTGCTGGATCGGTATTTACATCTAATGCCGATAGGAGTTGCCGGAGAGCTATATGTCGGCGGTGCAGGTCTCGCTCGAGAGTATCACAACCGTCCGGAATTGACTGAGGAGCGATTCATTCTCAATCCATTTAGCAATATGCCAGGCGCACGATTGTACAAGACGGGTGATGTAGCGCGGTACCTTCTTAATCGCGATCTTGAATACCTTGGTCGCGCCGATCAGCAGGTGCAGATCCGCGGTTTCCGAGTTGAACCGGGGGAGATCGAGGCAGTGCTGACAGAGCATAACGCTGTGGGCCAGACGGTAGTGATTGTCCGTGAAGACCAGGCGGGTGACCAGCGACTTGTTGCATATTTTGTCTCTGCGTCTCACGACGCCGTCACAGTCATTGAGTTGCGAAAGCATTTGCGGACAAAACTCCCAGAGTACATGATCCCACAACATTTCGTCGAACTGGACGCTTTGCCATTGACTCCCAGTGGCAAAGTGGACCGGCGCGCTTTACCTGCACCACAAGAAGATCGTCAGACCGAGGAAACTTATGTAGCGCCGCAAAATGAAGTGGAAAAGGTTGTCGCTCGTATCTGGCAGGAACTCCTTCGTGTCAAAAACATAGGCATCCATGATAGTTTTTTTGAATTGGGTGGCCACTCATTGCTCTTGGTTAGAATGCTCCACAAGCTACAAGAATCTTTTGCCAAGGAACTGTCCATTGTTGAAATGTTTCGGCATCCAACCATAGAGAGCTTAGCTAAATTCTTGACGCAGAAACAAAAAAAGGCGCGTTCGTTTGCGACAACTCATGACCTGGTCAAAAAACAAAAAGAATCGCTAAAACGGCAAAAACGACTTGCCACTGCCCGGAGATAGTCCCATGAGTAACCATACTGTTTCTTTTGAAGAAGATGCCATCGAACAGATAGCCGTCATCGGCCTATCGGGGCGCTTTCCCGGGGCAAAAAATATTGAAAAATTTTGGCAGAATTTGCGAAATGGAGTGGATTCCATTTCCAGATTTACGGACCAGGAATTGGAGTCTTTAGGTATAGACCCTGCTGTACTGAGTAACCCCAATTATGTTAGGGCAAAGGGCAAGCTGGAAGATATCGAGTTGTTTGACGCTTCATTCTTCGGCTTCTCTCCCAGAGAGGCTGAAATCATGGACCCACAACACCGCATCTTCTTGGAGTCGGCCTGGGAAGCTCTTGAAAACGCAGGTTACGACTCAGCAACCTACCCAGATCCGATTGGCGTTTTCGCAGGGGCCAGCATGAACGATTACGTTTTCAATGTGTATTCCAAAGAGGAGACTAACGACACAGCGGACATTTACCAAAAGATGATAGGCAATGAGAAGGATTTCCTCACCACACGCGTGTCGCACAAGCTCAACCTAAAAGGACCAAGCGTAAACGTTCAAACTGGGTGCTCCACTTCTCTGGTTGCCGTCCAGTTAGCCTGTCAGAGTTTGTTGAATTATCAATGCTCCATGGCTCTGGCAGGCGGTGTTTGCATCATCGTACGGCAAAGGGGAGGTTATTTTTATCAGGAAGGCGGGATTCCTTCTCCTGATGGCTATTGCCGGGCTTTTGACGCCAAAGCCCAAGGAACTGTCCTTAGCGAGGGCGTAGGCATTGTAGTTCTCAAGCGGCTTTCTGAAGCCCTGGCCGATGGAGATACTATAAGTGCGGTGATCAAAGGCTGTGCCACCAATAATGATGGCTCAATGAAAGTCAGCTTCACTGCGCCAAGCGTGGATGGTCAGGCCGAGGTGATCGCCATGGCCCAAGCATTGAGTGGCGTTCCAGTCGACACTATCAGTTACATCGAAGCCCACGGCACAGGAACGTCTCTCGGTGATCCGATAGAAATTGCGGCGCTGACACAAGCCTTTGGCGCCAGCACACATAAAAAAGGTTTCTGCGCTATCGGTTCGGTCAAGACTAATGTAGGACATTTGGATATAGCGGCCGGTGTAACCAGCCTAATCAAAACGGTCTTGGCGCTCAAACATAAGGTAATTCCTCCGAGCCTCCATTTCGAAAAACCAAACCCCAATATTGATTTTGAGAACAGCGCTTTCTATGTCGCTACCGAGCTTTCCGAATGGAAGGTAGATGGGTTTCCCCGCCGGGCTGGGGTCAGCTCCTTTGGTATCGGGGGTACGAATGCTCATGCCGTTCTGGAAGAGGCTCCCCCGGTTGAGACTTCTGGCAGATCCAGGCCCTGGCAGCTCTTGCTGCTTTCGGCTCAAACAAGTACCGCTTTGGACAAAATGACGACAAATCTTGTTGAGCGCTTAAAGCAGCATCCGGATTTGAACCTTGCAGATGTTGCCTACACGCTCCATAGGGGTCGGAAGGCGTTTGATTATCGCCGTATGATTGTTTGCCAGAGCCTTAACGATGCTGTGACCTGTCTGGAAACTGGAGATCCAAAACGGGTATTGACAACTTTTCAGGAGCCAACAAATCGAGACATTGTCTTCATGTTTTCCGGTCAAGGTTCGCAGTATATCAACATGGGATTGGAACTTTACAGGACTGAATCAGAATTTCAAGAACAAGTCGATCGCTGCTCGGAAATCCTCAATCCTCATCTTTTCCTTGATTTGCGGGATATTTTGTATCCGGCAGAGGAAGATGTGGAAGAGGCAGCGCAGAAGTTGAAACAGACATTTATTACCCAACCAGCACTGTTTGCAATTGAATATGCCGTTGCAAAATTATGGATGTCATGGGGAGTGCAACCAGCGGCCTTAGTAGGCCATAGCATCGGAGAATATGTGGCAGGTTGTCTGGCAGGAGTATTTTCCCTTGAAGATGCTCTGGCACTAGTAGCGACTAGGGGGCGACTTATACAGGAACTTCCTGGAGGTTCCATGCTGGCAGTTCCTCTTTCGGAGAAGGAGATTCAGCCGTTTTTGGGTAAAAACCTCTCCCTGGCTGCCATCAACAGTCCTTCCATTTGTACTGTTTCCGGCGACAAAAAGGCTATTAAAGATCTGGAACAACAGCTTTCCAAACAAAATGCGGATTGTCGCCATCTGCATACTTCTCATGCATTTCATTCAAAAATGGTGGAACCTATTTTAGACATATTTACTGAACAAGTAAAGCAAGTTAGACTCCATGCTCCACAAATTCGGTTTGTTTCAAATGTCACCGGTACATGGATTACTCCGGATGAAGCCATGAACCCAGGTTATTGGGCTAAGCACGTGCGCCAGACAGTGCGCTTTTCTGAGTGTGTCCGAGAGTTGTTAAAAGAACCCAATAGAGTCCTTTTGGAGGTTGGGCCGGGACAGACACTCAGCACGCTGGCAAGGCAGCATTCAAAGAGACCAAAAGAACAAATTGTGCTTTCTTCAATTCGTCATCCAAAAGAGCAAAAATCAGATATCGCTTTTATTCTGAACACCCTTGGCAAACTCTGGCTTACTGGCGTTCAGCCGGATTGGTCTGGATTTTACAAACATGAGCGTCGCCACCGCCTGCCGTTGCCCACATATCCATTTGAGCGCCGGCGTTATTGGGTTGACTCACAGAAACCACTTCAGGCCGCCGTCCCAGTTCAAAACTTGTCAACAAAAAAAGGGGATCCTGGTGACTGGTTTTATGTTCCCTCATGGAAACGATGCCCACTTCCAAACCCAAATGCCGGGAAATCACTATCGGCCGAAAAGCTATGCTGGTTAGTATTCCTCGATGAATGTGGATTAGGTGGTAAGTTGGTCAGCCAACTGCAACAGAACGGACAGCGCGTAACGACCGTGAGGGCAGGAATGCGGTTCAGTCAAGTGAGTGAGGAGGAGGAGTACGAAGTAAATCCGCAAGCACAGGTGGATTACCACAGTCTGTTGAAAGAACTTCGTGCATCGGAATGTACCCCTGATATAATTGTGCATTTATGGTGTGTTACAACGTCGGAAAAGGCTTCGTTACACAGTGATTTTTTTGAAATTTCCCATGGGTTGGGTTTTAGCAGTTTGCTATTTTTGGCGCAGGCCATTGGCAAACAGCTTTCTCGCGAATCAATCCAGATCAAGGTAGTCTCAAACCATCTGCAGGAGGTGACCGGTGAGGAGGTGCTGTGTCCCGAGAAGGCAACCTTGCTGGGACCTTGCCGGGTCGTTTCGCAGGAGTATTCCAGCATTCGATGCACGAGCATTGATATAGTGCTTCCCAAGGCACACACTCAGCAACAAGAACTCCAAGGGCTGCTTATGAATGAACTGGCTGCCAAAACCTCGGATCCTGTTGTTGCTTACCGCGGCAAGCATCGATGGGTGCAGACTTTTGAACCCACGCGTTTGGAAAACCTCGCTGACCTGAAACCCAGGGTAAGAGACAATGGTGTTTATCTTATCACTGGTGGTTTTGGGGGCATTGGTCTGGTTTTGGCAGAATATTTGGCCCAAACCGTGCGAGCAAGATTGGTTCTGATTGCACGGACGAACCTGCCGGCAAGAGGCGCATGGAAACAATGGTTGAAGGCGCACGACGAGCAGGACACCGTCAGCCGCAAGATACGAAAAGTGCAATCAATGGAGGAGCTGGGGGCGGAGGTGCTGGTCCTCGGCGCTGATGTGGCCGACATGAGTCAGATGGAGGCGGCGATTGCACATACTTACGATCGATTTGGAGAAATTCATGGTGTGATCCATGCTGCAGGCATCGCAGGCGGGGGTATCATGCAGATGAAAACACCTGAGGCAGCTGAAGGTGTTCTAAGGCCTAAAGTAAAGGGAACTCTGGTGCTTGACAGACTGCTGAGCGAGGTCAAACTGGATTTCTTTGTCCTCTGTTCTTCCCATACTTCTCTCGTGGGCGGCATTGGACAAGTGGATTATTGCGCCGCAAATGCGTTTTTGGATGCATACTCGCATAAAAATCGCTCAGGAAACAGTGCCGTGTCGATCAACTGGTGCGCCTGGAAAGAGGTTGGAATGGCGGTAAACACAGCGGTACCCATTGATCTCCAAGAAGAAAGAGAACAAAATCTTAAGTTTGGAATATCGTGCGAGGAGGGAAAAGAGGCCTTCAGCCGAATCTTGGGCAGTTCTTTCTCACAGGTGGTGGTTTCAACCCAAGACTTTTTGGCTTTGATGGAGCAAAGCAAACAAATACCGGTATCGTCTTCTGGGGAAAAAACGGTAAAGGCTTGTTTAGCTGAACCTGCACATGCCCGGCCTGACTTGTCGAGTGTCTATGTTGTTCCCGGAAATCGTACAGAGCAAACCATCGCCGAAATCTGGCAACAACTGCTCAGTATCGAAAAAGTGGGAATTCACGACAACTTCTTTGAACTAGGCGGGCATTCACTTTTAGCAACCCAGGTTGTAGCCCGTTTAAAAAACGCATTTCCGGTCGAATTTTCCGTCTCAACTCTGTTTGAAAGACCGACTGTCCATTCGTTAAGTCAAATGATACTTGATGGAGACAAAGGAGCACCTTCATTTACGGAAAGCATGAGCCGAGGCCAAAAACGGAAAGAAAGAAAACGAGAAAGAATGATTAGAGCATAGGGCATAGAGCATGGGGCATAGAGTACAGCGCAGCGAGTGGGCGGTTAGCAAATAGATCTCAAATTAAGAATTAACGCATACGGAGACAATTACGTGCAGATAGATGATTCACAGATAGCTATCATTGGCATGGCAGGCCGTTTCCCGGGCGCCAAAAGCATTGATGCGTTTTGGAACAATCTGCGAGACGGGGTGGAGTCCGTTACCTTTTTTACGGATGAACAACTGCTTGCATCAGGTGTCAACCCTGAGGCAGTAGATAACCCTAATTACGTCAAGGCAAGGTCTGTGATAGAAGATGTCGAGTTGTTTGATGCTCCTTTTTTCGGGTTCAGTCCGAGAGAGGCTGGAGCCATGGATCCACAACATCGTCTTTTCCTGGAATGTGTTTGGTGGGCGATCGAAACCGCCGGCTATGATGTTGAAAGCTACAAACGCCCGATCAGCGTTTATGCTGGTGTGAGCATGAGCAGTTACTTGCTCAACAACCTTTATGCAAACACGGGAGCCATGGCGTTAGCCGGAGAGTTTGAAAGCTTTCTGTCCAACGTCCCGGATTCGCTGACCACACGCATTGCCTACAAACTAAATTTGAAGGGGGCTTGTTACACAATTCAGACATTCTGTTCCAGTTCCTTGGTTGCCGTCCAGGTGGGTTGCCAGAGTTTGCTTAATTATGAATGTGATATGGCCGTGGCCGGGGGGGTCACGGTTTTTGTCCCCCAGAATGCCGGCTATTGGTATCAAGATGGCTTGATTGTTTCTCCTGACGGGCATTGTCGACCCTTTGATGCCAAGGCTCAGGGAACGGTTTTCGGTAACGGTCTAGGCGCTGTGGTTCTGAAAAGGCTAGAGGACGCTCTAACAGATGGAGATCATATCGACGCAGTGATCGTCGGCTCAGCAACCAATAACGACGGCTCTTTGAAGGTGAGTTACACGGCACCCAGTGTGGCCGGTCAGGCTGAGGTCATAGTTGAGGCACTGGCCAATGCTGACGTCGAACCAGAGACGATTACGTACGTGGAAACACATGGGACCGCAACAGCCCTGGGAGATCCCACGGAAGTGACTGCGTTGACTCGAGCTTTTGGCTCCAGGACGCAAAAGAGGGGCTTCTGCGCCCTTGGTTCCGTGAAATCAAACATCGGGCACCTGGATGCGGCTGCCGGCGTGGCCAGTCTGATTAAGACGGTCCTGGCGCTCAAACACAAAGAAATTCCTCCGAGCCTGCATTTCGAAAAACCCAACCCCAATATTGATTTTGAAAACAGCCCCTTCTATGTCAATTCCAGGCTCTCGCAGTGGAAGAGCGACGGAGGCCCTCGCCGCGCAGGGGTCAGTTCTTTTGGCATTGGAGGGACCAACGCCCATGTCGTTGTACAGGAAGCTCCTGAACTGGAACCGTCTAGTACCTCCCGACTTTACCAATTGCTGGTTTTGGCCGCCAAGACACGTTCCGCTTTGGAGACGGCCACCAAGAATTTGATTGCCTGCTTCAAGCAGAATCCTGAGCTCAAACTCCCGGATGCTGCTTACACATTCCAGGTCGGACGAAAGGCTTTCAGCCATCGTCGGATGATTGTCTGCAGGAATGTTGATGATGCCGTGTCAATACTGGAAGCCGTGGATCAGAAACGGGTGTTCACTGTTTACCAGGAAAAGAGGAATCCACCTGTTGTGTTCATGTTTTCCGGGCAAGGGGCGCAATATGTGAACATGGGGTTGGATATTTATAGAACTGAATCACTATTTCGAGAACAAGTCGATCGCTGTGCGGAAATACTTCAGCCTCACCTTTCCGTTGATTTACGAGATATTTTGTATCCTGACGGGAAAAATCTCGAAGAGGCAGCACAGAAGTTGAAACAGACGTTTATTACCCAACCGGCACTGTTTGCAATCGAATATGCCCTTGCAAAGCTGTGGATGTCATGGGGGGTGCATCCGGAAGCCTTAGTAGGCCACAGTATCGGAGAATATGTGGCAGCTTGTCTGGCCGGGGTATTTTCCCTCGAAGATGCCCTGTCACTCGTAGCGACTCGAGGTCGACTCATACAGGAACTTCCTCGCGGTTCCATGCTGGCAGTTTTTCTTTCGGAGAAGCAGATTCGCCCGTTTCTGGGTGAAAACGTGTCCCTGGCTGCCGTCAACGGGCCTTCCATCTGTAGTGTTTCCGGCGACAAAGAGGCTATTAAAGATCTGGAAGAACAGCTTTCCAAACAAAATGTGGACTGTCGCCATCTGCATACTTCTCATGCATTTCATTCAGAAATGGTGGAACCGATTTTAGATACATTTACTGAACAAGTAAAGCAAGTTAGACGGAATCCTCCACAAATTCCGTTTGTTTCAAATGTTACCGGTACATGGATTACTCCGGATAAAGCCATGTACCCAGGTTATTGGGCCAAGCACGTGCGCCAAACAGTGCGCTTTTCTGATTGTATACAGGAATTATTAAAAGAACCCAACAGAGTCCTTTTGGAGGTTGGGCCGGGACAGACACTCAGCACGCTTGCAAGGCAGCATTCAAACAGACCAAAAGAACAAACCGTACTTTCTTCGATTCGTCATCCTAAGGAGGAGAAATCAGATGTCGCTTTTATACTGAACACCCTTGGCCGGCTCTGGCTTGCCGGCATTGAAGTGGATTGGTCTGGATTTTACAAAGATGAGCGTCGCCACCGCCTGCCCTTGCCAACCTATCCATTTGAGCGTCAGCGTTATTGGGTTGAACCAGTACAACAGCCACAAGGTGTGCAGGCGTCCCAGGCAGGGTTGGCCAAAGTGGAAGATAACTCCCAGCCCCTAACCAGGCAGGAGGTACAAAGCGACTATCTTCCTCCCAGACGTGCAGAGGTACAAAGCGACCATCTGGCTCCAAGAAACCCGGAGTTACAAAATGACTATGTGGCTCCAAGAAATCAAGTTGAGCAGACCACTGCCCACATCTGGCAAAAATTACTTGGTGTCGAGCAGATAGGTATTCACGACAACTTCTTTGATTTGGGTGGAAATTCTGTACTGGCAGTACGAATGTTTGTTCAGATTGAGAAGATATTTCACAGAAAGATTCCCCTGGCTACCCTTTTTGACGCGCCGACTGTCGAGCAACTTGCCTGTATTCTCGGTAAAGAAGAATGGTCGGCACCCTGGTCCCCCCTGGTGGAGATTCAGTCCGGTGATTCCAGACCGCCTTTGTTCTGCATACATGCGGCAGGCGGCAATGTACTGATTTATCGTGATCTGGCGCGGCATATAGGTCCGGATCAACCGGTTTATGGGCTGCAGGCACAGGGGCTGGATGGGAAACTGCCTTTCCACACCCGAATTGAGGACATGGCTTCTGACTACGTCAAAGAGATACAAGGTGTCCAGCCCCAGGGCCCTTATTTGCTGGGAGGATATTGCTTGGGGGGCACGGTGGCTTTAGAGGTGGCCCAGCAACTCCACCGGCGGGGGCAGGATGTGGCGTTGTTGGCTTTATGGGAAACCTACAATTGGGCAAATATCGCAGACGAGTCATTGGTTGACAAGGTTTATTCATACATACAAAAGATCGACTTTCATTGGCGCAACTTTCTGCTCCTCAAGTCTAAGGAGAAATTGACATTCATTCATGAAAAGGCGAATGTTGCCAAGAGCAGAAGAAAAGTATGGGCCGGAATGATAGCATCGAAACTTGGCAACAAGTTTGATTCAGGTGACGGGGAGAATCTATTACTCTTCAACCTCTGGCATGTGAATGACAAGGCTGCAGCTATCTACTTGCCAAAAGTCTACCCGGGACGAATTACCCATTTCCGGCCAGTTAAGGAGTACGCGCGGTATGCTGACCCAAAACTTGACTGGGATGAAATCGCTGCCGGAGGGGTGGAAACCTACAGATTGCCTGTTTATCCTGCAGGTATGCTATTAGAACCCTTTGTTCAGCTTCTGGCAGAAAAGATGAAAGTCTGCATCCACAAGGCGATAGAAGCCGAGCCAAGCAAAGGGCACAGCAAAATCCCATAAATCCTGTCTCGTCGAAAGGAATTTGTGTTTATGCGCAATTACTTATATTATCAATTAAAACCGCTAATTCCAAGACTATTTCAAATTTGGTTGCGAAGTAAAGTTGTTCTTCGAAAACGCTTAGCTTGCTCAAATGTATGGCCAATTGATAAAAAAGCCGGCAAGCCACCTGACGGGTGGTCTGGATGGCCGGAACAGAAGAAATTCACCTTGGTGCTGACCCATGATGTGGATACAGCGAAAGGTCATGAGAACTGCCGTCAATTGATTGAGCTCGAAAAAGACTTGGGCTTTCGATCCTCTTTCAATTTCGTCCCTGAACGATACAATGTTTCGCCGGAGCTTCGCCATCATCTGACCAACAAGGGCTTCGAAGTAGGCGTACATGGTTTGCGACACGATGGAAAGCTGTATGCATCAAAGAATATTTTTCGAGAAAGAGCTATTAAAATTAACCATTATCTGAAGGAATGGCAATCTGTGGGCTTTCGTTCTCCCGCGATGCATCACAATCTGGATTGGTTGCACGAATTGAATACAGAATACGATGCTTCCACTTTCGATACCGACCCGTTCGAGCCTCAGGCAGACGGTGTGGGTACTATTTTCCCTTTTTGGGTAAAAGGGGACTCCGCCCAACGCGGGTATGTGGAACTCCCATATACCTTACCACAGGACTCAACGATATTTATTCTAATGAAAGAGAAAACAATAAACATATGGAAACAGAAATTGGAGTGGATCGTCAAGCGGGGGGGTATGGCGCTCATGCTTACACACCCGGACTATATGAACTTTGGTGGAAACAGACTCGACAGGGAAGAGTATCCAGCCGAATATTATGAAGAATTCCTTAGGTACATTAAGGATAAATACGAAGGTCAGTATTGGCACGTGTTGCCCAGAGACATGGCCCTCTTCTGGTCAAAGAACCTATCAATGATGAACCCAATCCCGACAGGATCAACAGGATTGACTGGATAGTTTATCTTTTGCCTTTCCAGACGAAAGGCAAAAGAAGATCTGTCAAATCCCGTAAATCCTGTCTGAAAAACAAAATTCGCTCCGTGCTCTCCGTGCTCTCTGTGCCTCCGTGGTAGATTAAGAAGTCAAAATTACTGCCCCATGACCACTTAAAAATGATCAGAAGGACTTTTTTAATAATCGTAGGCATGTTAGGGCTTGACTTTATGGCGATCTTTTCTATAGAATCTTCATTCATAAAACGACTCTATTACAAAATCGAAGGTCTATTTAAGTCCCCGGCTAAATTGCCGCCAGATAGCGAGAAATTAGAGGCAGAGCTACCTCCTGAAGGGGAAACCATCTCAGTCGAAATGGCACTCAATTCAAGGTGCACAAGTGACTATGACGGTAATTCCAAAAAGTTCCATTGGGGCATGTTTGATGGATCAAGGAGGCTTTCTGAGACACAAATAAAAAAAATAATTCACCTTGCCAGGATACCTCGTTTTACTGGTCGAAAGGTAGAAATTCAATGTGAGCACAATATGTTGACTTTCGTGATCGACAACCATGTTTCAGGACTCGTGAGAGACTGGATGATGGTCGAAAGTGGCATGCAGCAGCAAGCGATAGCGTTGGTTTGCGCTGCCCTGGGTGTTGGTATGCTCTTCAGGGGCCTCGGTGAGAATGGAGCTGTTGTCTCAGATACTGAATATGCAACTGTAAAGGTCAAATTGGATGCTATGAGACCAAGCTATGATGGATCGTATTGGACCAGTTCTCCCCCGGCGGGCACGAAATCCTGGCTAAGAGGAAATCTTCTAGATCCTGTTAGAAATGGGAATAAACCCCTTATATCCGCTTTCAAAGGGCTAAAGATTGAAAACAGGGATGGCAAGAAATCAACAGATGAGTCGATTAGTCAACTTCTTTGGGCCAATAGAGGGAGAACCCCACATTTTTACAAATCAAGGCCTTGGGGTATGACTGTACCGGCTTCAGGGGGCGAACAGAATGCCTCAAGTGTATACCTGATTCGCGATGACAAGTTGTTCAAATATGTAAACTGGCATAAAAACAGGCCAACGCATTCATTGGAGATGCTTGGTAAAATAGACCTTGATGTATATAATCAACTAATGAGACTATTTCCATTTCACAACTCTTTTATCGTTATAGGAAAAAATATAGATTTTGCAACAGCGCTTTTGGAAGTTGGCTACCAACTGCTAAATCTTGTGCTTCAGGCACAAGCTCTGGGTTTGAGTTATGAAACGATCCTATTGGATGAAAATCAAAAAGAAATATTTCGAAGTGTAGGCATCAAAGATACAGTATGCGCATTTTTGTTGAGGCACAAATAATGCAACACTTTATAATCACTGAAGTATTATGTGCTAAGCATGACCCCCTGTTGGCCGAGGGTAAACCACGGAGATTGGGCTATGAATGAAGAAGATCGTTCACTGGTTTCTTACGGAAAAAACATATGGATAGATCTGGACAACTCCCCACACGTACCTTTTTTCAAACCGATTATTCATGAACTAAACGGGCGCGGCTACCAGGTGATGCTAACCGCTCGAGACTGTTTTCAGGTATGCGGACTGGCAGATTTTTTCAACATGCGATATAGAAAAATAGGACGCCATTATGGGAAAAATAAAATGTTAAAAGTTATCGGCACTCTGGTACGATCTTTTCAACTTTTACCTACTGTTTTAGGAAAGAGACCGGATCTTGCTTTAAATCTTGGGTCTCGATCCCAACTAATAGCGGCCTCAATGTTGAGGATACCAGTCGTTACGATAATGGACTACGAGCATGCCAAAGGGCTACCAGGCATAAAGCCAAATTTGGTGATAGCACCAGAAGTTATCCCTGACAATCTCATCGGCCGTTATAAAAATGTAAGGTATCCTGGAATAAAGGAGGACGTCTATGTTCCCTCTTTCAAGCCCGATCCAGGCATCCTGAATGCATTAGGAATCACAAGAGACGATCTTTTGGTTACCATACGACCGCCTGCCACAGAAGCACACTATCACAACCCTAAAAGTGAAAAACTATTCTTTTCTGTTATTGAATTCCTCGGACATAATCCGGATGTTCGGATGGTTATATTGCCACGAAACGAAAAAAAGCAGACAGCGTTGGTGAAGAAGATGTGGCCTGAATGGTGTGCTCAAGGAAAAATCATTATTCCTGAATGAATCGGGAGGCTGCTGCATTAGGAGTACCGGTTTACAGTATCTTCAGCGGCAAAATCGGAGCCGTCGATCGTTATCTGTCCAATACAGGTCGTCTTACTCTTATCGAAAGCGCTGAGGACATCCCCAAAAAAATAGTACTGGCCAGGCGCAATCGACCGCCCAGGTCCAAAAATGCCAATCGTTCTACCCTTCAAACGATCGTGGACCATATCGAGGAGATGCTCAAGAACTGATCTACTCTTCTCTGGAAGCGAAAACATCGGGAATTCAGACAGGATCAACCGGATGAACAGGATAACGCATCTTACCTTTAAGCGCAATATCCGTGAATTAAAATAAATGGTATCGGACAGGAATGGAAATGGAATCATTATAATCAGGGCGACCGCATGGGTCTTTCAATCATCATCGCAAATTGTAATTTCTGTAATTATCTCAAGGGAGTGGCATCTAGGATATCTATGAATTTAAATGTATTAGGCCAGATGCTAGCGCTTTGAGCTGCGCACTCCTTTACTCTTAGCTATCTGTCTGGTTGTTTTCCGTTCAGCCTTATCGGCTACCAACTTAAAGTGGGACACTTTCCGCCATTGTGGCTCTATGACAATTCCACAATCAAGCAAAATCTGAGGAGTTGCTAACTGATTGAATTTACAGGCTGTCCCGCCTTACGTTGGTAGCCGCCTTATCCGACTATTTCATCGAACTGTGCAGAAACAAGCTGGTCCAAGCTAAAAAAATTACAGGCAGGCATCGAAGAGATCCAAGAGCGGCGGCTTTCCTGACGTATAACGAATTATCGGGACGGTCGTAGTGAGGAACAAACGATGCCTATCCGGTTGTTGCCCAAAATATTTTATAAAAATAATATAACCTATTGAAAACAATACGTTTTAGATGTCATAAGCCCTAAATATATATTGGAGTCAAAATATCTGCAATAACAATAAGTTAAAGCATTTTATGTGCGTTAACTGGATAGGCATCGAACAAACTATCAATGCAACAATGGAAACGCAACGACCAAGCAACACAAAAACCGAGACAAAGCTTGGTTGTTGAGAATATTAGGAAAACTGATGCTTCGAGTCATCTTCACTCTCGACTATGAAATCCATGGAAATGGGGATGGCTGTCCACGTACTTTGATGGTTGAACCTACCGACAGATTGCTTCGCCTGTTTGAAGAATATGGGGCCAAGTTAACCATCATGGCGGACGTGGCCGAAATTCTGAAGTTCAAAGAATATAAAGAAGAAGTCGGCCGCGACGATTATCGTTATGATGCAATCGTGGATCAACTACGCTCCGCTTTGTCCAGAGGCCATGATGTCCAACTACACATACACTCCTCTTATTTCAGGGCACATCATAATCAAGGACGGTGGTGCCAGGATTGGTCGGAATATAACTTCGCTGACTTGCCTTATGATCGAATGGTTTGGATGGTTAGAACTGGCAAAAAATTTCTTGAGACCTTCCTCCGGCCTGTCAACCAGAAATATCGTTGCATAGCGTTCCGGGCCGCCAACTGGTGTGTTAGCCCCTCAAGAAATGTTGTAAAGGCTCTCTTGGCAAACAACATTATTATAGATACGTCGGTATTTAAAGGTGGTCGTCGACAGGGGCTTGTGAACTTTGAATACTCTGATGCCTATCATCATATGCGACCGTGGCCAGCGAGTTTGGATGATATTTGCCGTTACGCCTCTGACAGCCGCCTTTGGGAATTCCCTATTTATACCGAGCAGCGCCGCATCGTGTCTTTCCTATCGATCAATCGTTTTTATCGTGCATTGCTTGACAAGTTTCACAGAATGCCCTTAATCCCTTTGCCGGAGCAGGATTCGCTACCGATCAGAAAGGTTACCAAGCCAAGGTTGCCATCGTTCTTAAGAAAGCACTCCTGGAAAGCCGATTTTAATCAATGTTCGGGGCGTCAATTAATTCATGCCTTGTTGCGGGCGGAAAGGCAAACGTCAGCAACGGAGATTATTCCTTTTGTTCTTATCGGACATCCTAAACTTTTCACTTCATGGAACGAGACTGCGCTCCGACCTTTTCTCGAATTTGTATTCAAACAGGGGATGCGTTTTGGTTTTGGCACATTCGCTTATTTTGCCCAGCAAATAGATCAGTTTAACCCAAATCCCAGTACCACATCAAAGGCATTTGATGTACGGGACAGAAACCAATATAGCAGAGCTTTCTCGGGATAACATCCCGAGAGCAGAGAAAAAAAATTTGGGAGACGGTTACGACTCGCTAGCCGAACTGTGCTCGACAAAAATCAGTGAAACCTCCGAACAGATCATGAAATTCAATGGTGTTCGGACAAAGCTCAGGCCATTCCTGCTAGATTTATTGAAAAAATGGCGAGGGTATCCTTAAAGCCATTGTTCATGAGTTCTTTGAAAATTTATAGCTGGAGATAATAGCCGTGCTAACCGGTATCCAGATACTCGTAAGGTGTATCAGGAAAAGCACTTTCAAGGATATAAATCGGCAAGGCATTGGCTTCGGATTGTTTCCGTGCCTCTTGATAACGAATAGCGGCATGATGTGCGATATTGGCTAACGTAAGACGAATCAGTCCATAATCCGCATTTCTGCATGACCCTTCCACGCTATACGAATCATTGATGAAATTGCACCGTTCAGAAGCGCTACGTTGATTCATGAGTTCCTTAAACTTCTGGCTTGATCGGGGTAAAGGAGGGAAAAGCCGAGGGTCTTCGGAAGACTTCAAATGAACGTAGGGGCCAAGTGGACTGTTAGCGTGAGTTTACGAATTATCAAAAGTCAACTCTATAACCATTTGTTTTACAAGTAATATTGAGCTGTCAATTGTCCCCCCTAACTTGACAAATATTGTTCCATTCTAAATA
>JAFCZU010000201.1 GCA_019314185.1 Deltaproteobacteria bacterium
CTTCAGGTGAGGGGAAAATACAGGAAAAAGTACAAGGACGACGGCCTCTGGAAGTCACAGAGTATTTATATTTGGGGCCAGGAGGAGCCGGCGGAAAGCGGAAAATGGGTCGCGGGCGTTAGAAAAAAGGTAAAACGATCTCAGAACATCTTCATTCATCCTGCCCACTTTCCTGATGACTTAGATGGTTGTTTAGCCTTGGGCGGTTACTTTTCGGACTATGGATTTGTTAGTTATAAAGACAGCCGCCAGGCGTTGCAGGAGGTGTTTAAGCTAATTGGCATATCCGCAAAGCAACAGTTCAAGAAAGCTCAGAAGCTGCCCACCAAGAAAAAACCGAAGTTTATCATAACGGTAACAGATATCAGATCACGCACGCTTATCGAGAAGATTGACGGGCCTGAAACAGTTGCGGTAGGCTGTTCAGCTATTTTTAAGGCGACCAGAGCAAAGGGCGCGGGAAAAAAGCCCGCGCTCAACTGGATCGTCAAGGATGCGAAAACCGATGGCAAGATGACGCACTATGGCAACGCAGAGGGGGATTCCTTGACAATCGACTGCGTGCCTGAGACGTGGGAGCGCAGCAAGAACATTCAAATCATCGCTTATACCAGCGATCCTTCGGATGGGGTCAGCGTGTCACCGAGGGTCACATCTACAGAGGTAGGCAAGTATATTGCGCTTGTCAGAAAAGCGGAAGCGGCATATTCGAGCTGGGTAGGAGAAAAAATCCTCAACAGTCTGAGAAGACTCGCCCACTATGACACGGCTAATTTCCAGAAGATGTACCATCTCAATAACCCAGGCAATGATCTTACGGCTAGGGGTGTGCTTGCAAAAGGTGACATAATGGCACTCAGAGAGATGTCACAGCACAGTCCTGATGAGGGAATAAGGGGTACCGCCAAAGATTGTTTCGCTTACGAGGTTGCGATGGGGCACGTCTTGACGGGCATTTCTGCAGGACAGCACCGTATCAAAGATGTCGATCTTACGCCGTGGTATTCTTTGACAGCGGGAGAAACCGTGGATAATCTGTATGCAACCACGGTTGCCGGAGATCTCGGTCAATCAGCGGTTTACGTCAATGAAGGTTATACCAAGAAGAAGCTTCCACCCAAATATATCGGCGCCGGGACGGAAGCTACCTACCCCGAACTGATAGGCGATATTGATGGTTTTCTGATAGGAAAACACCTCACAAAGATTACTGATAAAAAAAGTCTCTTCAAAGTGGGTAGTAAAGGCATCAGGCTCAGTGAAGTTTTACAGAAATACTACTGCGGGTGTGAGAAAGAGAAGAATGCCTCCGGAATCAGAGCGTCCACTCGCTTCCAACGATTTTCAGAGGAGGATATAAACAAATTACTTGATCAGGTAAAGCGATTTGCAGTCAACTACGCTTACGCTAAAGAAGGGAAAGTCGAGGGGGTTTTTACTTGGACCGGAAGTGAATGCGAGGAAGCAGTTTTGGAGTTTAAGAAATGGCTGGAGATGAAGAAACGGGACGAGGTCGGTCGCAAGTAAGGTGGAATATATCACTGGGGCGATAAGACTCGAGAAACTGGAGCATTTTGCCGGAATGAAATATCATGCGACATCGATTGGACTCATTGCCTCTATACTTCTGCTCGAAGTCCTGGGCTGGGCTTTTTGCGGCTTGGAAGTCATACCAACTTGGCAACAGGGACAGTACACAGTTGTAATCATTACCAGCGCTCTTGCAGTTAGTGCTGTATTGTACATTGCGGTATTGATCTGGAAAAGTTTCTTACACACAAAGACTCTAAGGTCAGCCATTTTGGCAATTTTCGTCGCACCTTTAGGCATTGCCGTGTGTTGCTTTTCCTCGTGGTCAACTGTCTTTGTCTGTGGCACAAAAAACGGATTTGCTGTGGCGGGAAGAGAACTTGTGCACACATTGAATTACGAGGACTATGATAGGACCATTTATGTATATGTGTATAGTGAAATCCCAGACGGTTTCAAGAAGTCTTCTTTGATGGTTCGAGGTACGTGGCTACCTATAATGCGCCACGCTGTGTCGATTCCTTACTACATTGAAGCTATTCAGCGGGACAATCATATTGTTCAATTCAGGCTGGACGTTCGTGGGGAAAAGGGCAATGACGGCATTCTGTATTATGATCTCTCAACGGGAGAGTATTGGGCTAACTTAAAGCATTGAGACCACGGTTGTGTTATGAAGCTGGTCGCCAGAAATAAGGAGACAAGCAAGTAGTCAGGCGCTGGCCCAACAGAAACAGGACGCAGGAGGGATCATCTTGGGTAACATCTTAATTGTTAATTATTGAGAGTATCCTAAAAAACAAATGCCGGTGAGTGGAAGTGGATAGAAAACATTTCGGTTGGAACGGCATCCTTCATAATCGTATGAAAGTAGTTGACACTTTTTGGAAATAAATATCTCTTCCATTTACAGGTTTTTTCGTTATTACTGTGGGGGCTTTCAGCTACGATTTTCGAGGCAGGATGCCTCTCCACAAAAAGTGTAAACTATAAAATGAATGATGCCGTTGGAACCAAGAGCTTTGTTGACAATATAAAATACCGTTTTCTGGAACGGTTATCCTGAAATATCAGGAGAATGGTGTGGCCCGATACCAGACGAAGTGTAAAATGTTATGTCCGTTAACATGTTGATAAAAAGCCAAAATTAAAACTCTCTTTTGCTAATCAGGAAGTTCGTGATAGGTATGTTTACTTTAAAAAAAGTGAAAACATCAGAAAAGAAAAGGCAAGAACATGCTCCATACACGATTCTGAACAACAGATTCGGCCTGCAGATACCTCAGGAATGGGAAGATCAGACAGTTTATAGGTTTAAGGGGCCTGAAGAAGACGGAATTAATCATAATATTATAGTGACCATCGAAAACCAAGTGGATATCCCTGATCTTGCAACATATGCAGATATGAAAATCAAGGCTGTGGAGACTGAATTGCAGGGATACCACGAGCTCAAACGGGGCCAGCTCCTTTTGAATAACCAACTGCCAGCATACGAATTGGTTTGCAAATGGTGCCCTGTGGAAGCGATGGAAGTCTATCAGCGGTCGATCTATATACTGCATAATGAAACCGGCTATATCCTTACCGCAACATTTTCGAAAAAGACATGGAAAACAAGAGGCACTGAAATTGATAAGATATTGAAGAGCTTTACCATACCGAATAAAAAGCAAGAAGTATATTTAGGACGCAGATGAACGCAGATTATCAGGATTTTAAATATAAAGAACTAACTGAGAAGATTATCAAAATATTCTACAGAGCTTATAATAAACTTGGTTATGGTTTTCTGGAAAAAGTTTATGAAAATGCAATGATGATAGAATTTAAAAAAGAGGGCGTTCCCGCTGTTTCGCAATCTGCAATAAAGGTATATTATGAAGATGAGATTGTTGGTGAATATTTTGCTGATATACTGGTTGATGATAGGATAATTGTGGAGATAAAAGCAGCAAGGAATTTAGCATCAGAGCATGGAGCCCAATTACTGAATTATCTAAAAGCAACAAGTATCGAAGTTGGGCTCTTATTGAATTTTGGACCTAAACCAGAAATTAAACGCAAGGCATTTGATAACTATAGAAAATAGTTATCTGCGTTCATCTGCGAAAATCTGCGTCCCAATTTAAACATGGCTGAATACACAAAACCAACAGACGAAGTTCACGTCGTAAATCTTGAATCCAAGATCACCCATGCCATATGGCGCAGCAAGGCTGCATGCGTGGAAGAAAAGGCGGTGTTTGAAGTATGGACGCATTTTGTGGGAAATGGATCTGATATTCAGATCAAGGTCGAAGACAAGCGTGGCAAGAAAATCGAGAAACTAAAGGGCAAGGTTTACGGCGATTATTTCGCAGGATCAATTATTGTCCCCAAAAAGGCAAAGGAAGAACTTTCCTTTACAGCAAAGCTCCCCAAACATGGACTTGAAATGAAGTCGGACACGTTAAAAGTAATTCCTCCCATTAAGGTTACCAACATGAAATGGGGGCAGAAAGAAGCCCGAAGAGAAGATGTCGTCAAACTCAGTGCCGATATTGAAGGGATCCCGGATGAAACCGAGGTAATGATTTATATTTACGAATATGACCAGGATAGCGCTCATGATTTTATCACCAAATTTCCTTGCCGCGTGAAAAACAAAAAGATAGAGGTCGAGTGGGAGTACGAATATCATGAAGATACCGACGAAATTCCCACTGATGAGGAGATGAAGAAATACGGCGAGAGTTACAATCCGCCGGAGTATTTCTGGGTAGCTAAAATTGGTGGTATCAGATTTGGCGATGAGCAGGAATCCGGGTTGCTGGAGTTCAAAGATTGGATGGCGATTGAACTGAGCGATGCGTCAGGGCGCCCAATTCGGGATGAAAAGTATGTTCTTCACCTTGCAGACGGTAGCAAAAAAAGAGGAACATTGGACGCTTATGGAGTCGCAAGTGAATCAGGTATTGCTCCTGGAAAAGTGGGCATTGAATTCCCGGATATGCAAGAATTTGAGGTGGATGAGTCCAATGAGAGTAAACGGTGAAACATGGCCCCTAAGTTGATTAGGAGGTTGTCACCCAAATTGATAATAGAAGAAAGAATTCTTTTCCTAAATCCATGAAGGAAAGCTTCAAGCATTACATAAGAACAGATAAGCTATTGTCTTTGAAATCATGAGATAAAGATATGAGTAACTCCCAATCACAACAATCATCACCCCTAAATCGATTAACTCTAAAATCAGGTCAATCCTATTTTATACGTGCAAAATCTCCCTATAAATCTTGTGAAGTACCAATAAAATGCCTTCATCGTGAGGATTTAACTCGGTTTATGAAAGAATTTCTATCGAAGGTAAATCTTGAATCTCAAATGGGCAAAATGAGAGCAAATGATAAGATCTGGGTTTGTGATCCATTTGGGAATTGGAGTTTAGATATCACGAGAGCCAAACCATCAAGCGCCTTGGACGATATGGTTAATAAATCAAATAGAAAACTCTATAAATTTGATTGTTTAAATTCGGTATACTTCGCCCAATTATATGCTATCAAGGAGATATTTCTAAAAGAATCAGGAACGAACGACAGCTTTAACAATTGTGCTATTATAAATACAATGACTTTTAGAGCTGATCACCAGAGATCACCACTCCTAAAACTGATAACAAAACTAAGTTCCAACGATTTTGATGTCGGTGCCCGCATATGCTTTACAGTAGAAGGCATATCTGAGAATGCAAGTGGATCTAGAGTTAAATTAACACAACTATTACCAAGTAATAGTGTATGGAAAAATGAAAACGTACTGGTATTGACTACGGAAAAGTTATATGCTTGGGGCATCAGTACTACAAATGGATTATCTCTAGATGGCATAATCAATGGATATAGCATTAATCTCGTTAATGAGATTTGTAAAACTTATAAAAAAATTACAATGGTCTACGTGGAGGAGAATGGCATTATTAAAACAACATTTTTTGACTTATCAAAGGATGAAGGGAAAGTTAGTTTACGGAAACATATCAGCAAACATAACATACGGGCTGTAGAAATCTCAAAACCAACAATTGATTATTGCACTAAGAACAGAGAGAAAAAAAGCTCGGGGCCCGAAGCGGATGCGTATAGGGCGGAGAACGGAACTCAGAAAGCAGAAAAGATATTCTCACCTTGAAGGCGTTATCTCAATCCACTAAAGTTCGGATATCCAATTTTCACATTTGAGATTCTGGATTCTCGAAAATTCTTTGATGTTGTTTGAGATAATCGTTAGATCCAGACCCAAGGCATGAGCGGCGATCAACAAATCAAGCGGGCCGATTGTTTTCCCTTTGGATTCCGGCAATGACCTTATTTCTCCATAGCATGCAACCAATCTTTTGCCATGAAAAGGAAGAATTGTTAATGGCAGCAGGAACTCATCAAGGCATTTTGATTTGATATAAGGGTCAAAACATAGGGGTCTACGCTTGCCAGTTAAGTTCATTGGGAGCTCAAAGCGAAAAGATCGAGGAAAAAAGCAAAAGACATGGTGAACAACGGAAGGCGGTACTTTTTGGAGCGGTTTGAGAAGGAAGAAGGTTACGAAAAAATGGATGATTTGGATGATTGGAGGTCAGATGAACTCATCGAGGCGATCTACAGGTGACCGGT
>JAFCZU010000652.1 GCA_019314185.1 Deltaproteobacteria bacterium
ACGTCGGCAACGGCAACAAATTTTTGATGTTGAAGATGAGATCATGGATAAACGTGACGCATTAATTACTGCGCTGGAAAAAAGAATGGCGCAGAAAACAGATGTCCAAACGCTATTTATTATTCAATGGAGGGTTGTGTGATGTTTAATACTCCAAAACCAAAATTATAAAAACTTTTACCCCTGTGCATGCTATGATAATGAGCGCCCAATGAGGAGAACAAAATATTATGCCGACAACGGAACAATTACGCGGCCGATTGATTGACAAATTAAAGGAACTGTTTCAGCTTGTCTGAAAATTGTTGAAAATGCCTTTGGGAAGATTGATGACGTAACAAAGAAAAAATTAAAAGCCAAATACGATCAGGAACTGCAAAACGCCAAAGACTATGGGGCGACTGAACCCGAAGATGTTCTAAAGGTAAAAGAGGCTAAAGCAAAATATGAGGCCGCGTCTCACACCGAAAGTACTGAAGGCGAAATTTATGACCATCTTTATCGATTTTTTGAGCGTTATTACGATAATGGTTCCCTTCGTTATTACACCCGCGAAACATCGGACAAGGCGGCTCCCTATGCAATTCCCTACAACGGCGAAGAAGTCAAGCTCCATTGGGCCAATGCAGATCAGTATTACATAAAAACAGCAGAATATTTTACAAACTTTACCTTTGATCTGCGCCTCGCGGTGAAAAAGCAGCAGGAGCTGAATGACAGAAATAAAAAAGGCCATAAACAAATAGATCTGCTTACTTTCACTGAAGCAACAACATCACCACTAAAGGTTAATTTCCGCATCATAGAGGCTGCCGAAGGCGAGCACGGCAATATCAAGGCCGGCAATTCCACAAAACGATTCTTTATTATCCACAAGAATAATCCAGTTGAATTCAATAAGGACGGTGAGCTGATTGTCAATTTTGAATACAGGCCGGACACAAAAAAGACAGGCCAGGAAAAAATATGGCGGCATAAGCGAAATGACGAAGCAGTAGAAACCATATTTAAAGAATTGGAAACCACAAAAAACACGAAAAGCGCTAAAGAATATTTATACCTGCTGGAATTTCCAGCTCCAACAGAGAAGAATAAAAAACGTTCATTGCTGACAAAGTATGTCAATCAGTACACTGCCCGTAATACCTGTGATTACTTTATCCACAAAGACCTTGGCGGATTCCTGCGGCGCGAACTGGACTTTTATATCAAAAACGAGGTGATGCGGCTAAGATTATTGATTTTCTGGCCCAACTTGAAGACTTTCAAAAAAAACTATGGCTCAAGAAAAAGTTTGTGGTTGAAACAAATTATTGCATCACTCTGGATCGGGTAACCGAAGCGCTGTATCCTGAAATTGCGGATAATGAGGCGCAAAGGAAAGAGTGGGTAAAGCTGTTTGCGATTGATGAGATTAAAGGGGATTTGCATAGCCGGAAATATTCCAAACCGCTGACAGTGAAGTTTTTGAAAGAGAATTCGTTTTTGGTTGTGGATACCGGATTTTTTGATGAGGAATTCAAGGAAAGGCTGATTGCATCTATAGATGATTTTGATGAGCAATGCGATGGTCTGCTGATTCATTCGGAAAATTTTCAGGCATTAAATGTGCTGCAGGAACGATATCGGGAGCAGGTAAAGTGTGTTTATATTGATCCGCCATATAATACCGATGCAAGTCCAGTTGTTTATAAAAATTCTTACCGTAATTCTTCATGGATTACTCTGATTGAAAATAGGTTAATGGCCACGAAGTCTTTATGTTGTGATTCAGGAATATTATGCGCAACAATAGATGACTTTGAACAGAAAGAATTAGAATCAGTAATCGAAACAACATGGGGGATTAACAATATCCTTGGTGTAGTCTCTATAAGAAATAACCCTTCAGGAAGACCTACTCCTCTTGGTTTTGCAATTGCTCATGAATATGCAATTTTCACATCAAAAACATATGGCACTCCGGTAAGTAAACTTCCTCGGTCTGAATCATTAGATAAACGTTATAAGGAACGAGATGCTGTCAGTAAATTCATGTGGGAACTATTAAGAAAGAGAGGTTCCGACTCCGAAAGAAAAGATAATCCCAAAGCATACTTTCCATTTTATGTGTCGCATAATGGAAAAATTCGTTTACCAGAAATGGACTGGGACGATCCAAAAAAAAATTGGATAATTCATGAAGCTCCTAAAGAAAATGAAGTTGCGGCTTACCCTGTAGATGATAATGGTATTGAAAGAAGATGGCGCTGGGGTATAGAAAAAGCGAAGAATCAGTTAAAGGATCTAAAAGCCTCAAAGTCAAAAAATGGGAATTATACAATCTATTACAAGTACAGACCTCCAGTTGGACTAACTGCAACTACTAATTGGATTGAATCGAAGTATTCATCAACTGAACATGGCACTGGTCTGTTAAAACAGTTTTTCACAGATTACGATCCATTTTCATTTCCAAAATCTATTTATGCCGTTCAAGATTGTTTAATTGTTTCTGGTTTAGATGACCAAGGAAATGTTCTCGACTACTTCGCCGGCTCCGGCACTACCGGCCATGCTGTCATCAACTTAAACCGTGAAGACGAGGGAACGCGCAAATACATTCTCGTGGAAATGGGTGATTATTTCGATACAGTATTAAAACCCCGCATTCAGAAAGTTATCTACTCCGAATCATGGAAAACCGGCAAGCCCACGGTCCGCCACACAGGCGTTTCCCATTGTTTTAAATACCTGCGTCTCGAATCCTACGAAGACACCCTGAACAACCTGAGTTTCAACAATAATTCTAAAGCATATCAAGACAACCCGAATCTTTATGAAGACTACATGCTCCGTGGTTAAAAATGTTGACCTTTTGGAGACATTTAACTATCTCATCGGCCTGCGCGTTGTCCACATTGCCGCGCCCCTGGCATTTACCGCCAAATTCAAACGA
>JAFCZU010000202.1 GCA_019314185.1 Deltaproteobacteria bacterium
GAATTCATCATTATTTACTTTGGTTCATATTTAAAGGATAGATGCACTCTGGCGCGGTACGCGACAACTTTTCCGTCTTCAACTTTCATGTCAAGTTTAGTAATTTCTGCGATTCTTAAGTTTTTAAGGCTTTTGCCGGCGGTCTCCACAGCCTTTTTAGCTGCTTCTTCCCATGAAACATCGCTTGTTCCTACAAGTTCTATAATTTTGTAAACACTGTCAGGCATAATTTTCCTCCTTTTATAGAAGTTTATAAAAACCGGTTAAAAAAATGTAAGCGTTCACGGATTATTTTTCCTCTTTCAAGTTGTGAACGGTTACTTGTTTTATTGGAAAAAAACTGTTTAATGCTCAAAACAGAAAATATTACAAATTTTGTATGATTGTCAAGTAAGGATTAGAAAAGACAGCTAAAGACTCAAGTTTCGCACCCTTTAATTTAGCCAAAGCGTTAGACGGCAAGGGCTAAAAATAAATTTTAAACCGAAATATACTGCCTGTGGTTTTTACAACGGCGCCAATCAATTAATATACAGTAATCACTCAGGCACAGAGGGGCAAAGCTTTACCACTTTGTGCCTGAATAGTATAAAATTTGTATGTGATAATAAAAGAAAAAATATCAGTGATAATCAGCGTAGATTGGTAGCTGAATAGTTTACAAAATATAAGTAAACGATTTCGCTCTAAAAATGTTATTTTCAACCCTTACCGCCTTGATATCGATAGAAATCAAGGGTGCGAAACTTGAGTAAAGAGAAAACCGATCTTTATTGAAACTGCTTAGTTGCTTTGTTTCTTATAATGACAGAGCAAGTGTGATTCCAGAGGGTACAAGGGGGTAAAGGTTCGAGTGAAATGTTAGAAGAATATTAAAGGCCATGATAAAGTCTTTAGAAAACAAACCCCTTGGAATCTTTTGGCTTCCTTTTTCAACTAAATTGGAGAAGAGTCTATAATTTTAACTTGACTGTTATCGTGTTTAGGTTTAATATTTAAAAGAAAAATAGTGTATTACGTCTGATTAACGAATAAATCTTGCAAAGATAAGTTGCTGATTATGATTCCATCATTAAATTTTGATTCCGATAATAATATCTTTGAATTTAATGGATCGTTTGTTTCCTTCCACTGTCATCATTATAACTGTGGCTTATTAAAAGCTATCGAAGAAATCCCTAATATTAACGGACATTGTATAATTAAAGAAACAGCTGAAGAAGAATTTTTCCAAGAATTTAAGCAGATGCTAACCGGTGAGTCAAAAGAGATTTCTCCTGTTAAGGCGTTGGAAAAAGCAGAGGAGCTTTATCGATTCATGGGTTTGGGTAGGCTGGATTTAAGCCAACTTACTGAAAACGGCGGTATTGCTTACGCAGACTCTTCTTACTATGTGGTATCGTGGCTGGCAAAGTATGGCCGCAGAGAGGCCCCTGTCTGTTACTTTACGTGTGGATATATTGCGGGAATACTTAGCGCAATTTTTGATGCTGTGTTATATACATATGAAGTAAAAGAAACGCGGTGTATGATATTGCGTTATGACCGTTGTGAATTTACTGTATCGAAGAAAACAAATGGCGATTGATAGCAAAAAAATAATTGAGCTGGGTTCGAGACTCTCTCTCGCAAGTAATGAAAAAGGCATTATGGCCGCATTTGGCGTATATGTGGCCGCAAACTATAATGAATTCTATTTTAAACTGGTTTCAAAAATCATTAACATGGTGGATGATAAAGAAGCCGTGTCGGTAGAGCAAAAGCTCTATGATGCAGTATTGGCATGCGGTTATCATACCTTTCATGGAGCACGAACATCTATGCATTGGCGGGATTTCATTCTTCCAATGATCAAAACTCCGGAGGATGAGGTCTACGCCCTGGTTGCTTTTACGAATGTTTTTGGCATCGGGTATATTGAGATAGAAGAACTGATTCCTGGGGAAAAACTTGTCACCACAGTAAGAAATGCTTATGATCCTGGTCGTTATCTCGAAGAATACGGCCCCCAGCCTCGAGGACGGTGCTATATGTTTAATGCCTGCACCGCATCTTATATGGATCTTGTTTATGCTCCTAAATATCCAGACGGCATGGGGACCTTTGTTTCAAAAGAAGTGACGTGCCGTTCAATGGGTGATTCTGTCTGCAAATTCGTTGCCAAACTCGCCAGCCCAAGGTAAGCTGTATATTATGAGTTTGCGAAGTGATAAGATAATTAAATGGTCTTCAGAAGTTGATCCGTATGAAATATTGCATTCTTTGCCGGATGCTGTTTTTACTACGGACCGTCAGATGAGGATCAACTATTTTAACCTCGCAGCGAGTACAATAACCGGTTTCAGGTCTCAAGAAGCCTTGGGGATGTACTGTAAAGATGTTCTTAAATCTAATACCTGTGAAACAGAATGCCACATTAAGAAAGCGCTCGATTCCCACGAAAATATCTTTAATATTGAATCGGTCATAACTACCGCTACCGGGAAACAAATCACTATACTTATAAGCGCTACACTTCTTGCTGACTCATCAGGGAATGTTGTTGGTTATATGCATGTCTTCAGGGATGTCTCGCCTATTAAAAAAATCATGTCCGACCTGGAAATATCCCATAACAACCTCGCTGAAAGAAATGTTGAATTAGATAATACACTTAAGGAGCTTAAATCAACACAAAAGCAACTCCTGCACGCGCAAAAAATGGAATCGATGGGGATATTGGCAGGGGGGATTGCCCATGATTTTAATAATCTTTTGAGCGGTATTTTAGGATATGCGTCTCTTCTTAAAATCAAAATCGGTCCCGATCATTTGGCCTATAAGTATGCAGATACGATAGAGCAATCGGCTGTCAAGGCATCCAGGCTGACACAACAGCTATTGACCTTTAGCCGCGGCGGGGAATATCAAGCCCAAGCCATAAATCTTAACAGAATAATTGAAGAAACACTCCACATCCTTGAAAGAACTATATCCAAAAAAATCCAAATAGTAAAATCGCTTGCTTCTGATTTGTGGAGAGTAGAGGCAGATCCATCACAAATCGAACAGGTCTTGATGAACTTAAGTATTAACGCCCACGATGCAATGCCAACAGGGGGCAAGCTTACCGTGACAACGGAGAATTTTCATCTTAATAATGGTTCCAACACTGGTTATGTAGAGGCAGCTCCGGGAAACTATGTAAAAATGTCGATTTCAGACAACGGAGAAGGGATACCGGAGGGGATTCAGAACAAAATATTTGATCCTTTTTTTTCTACTAAAGGAAAAGAAAAGGGAACCGGGTTGGGGCTTGCCGTGGTTTACGGTGTTGTGAAAAATCATGGAGGCTATATTAGTGTAGAGAGCGAGCCTGATAGAGGTACTATCTTTGAAATCCTTTTTCCAATGTTTGATAAGCTTGAAGAGACGACCGATATTGTGTCGGAATTAAAGGTTAAGGGCGGACGTGAAACAATACTTCTCGTAGATGATGAAGAGATGTTAAGAAGTCTTGGGCAAGAAATACTCCTCCAAAAAGAGTACACAGTGCTTTTGGCTTCCAACGGCATAGAGGCCATTCAGTTGTATAAAAAACAAGAAGGCAATATAGATTTGGTTGTTCTTGATATGATCATGCCCAAGATGGACGGCCTGGAGACGTATAAGCGTCTGAAAGAGATGAATCCTTCTCTGAAAATTCTAATAACCAGCGGTTACAGTGAGGACACCCAAAATCACAAAAAATTTCGAAATGGTATAGAGGGTTTTATCCAAAAACCGTATAAGATCAATACATTGATAAAAAAAGTTAGAGAGATTTTAGACATGAACAGGTAATGAGAAACCCTTGTACCCCCCTTTTTTTGCCCAATTTTGGCGTCAGGCTCAAATCTTAAGCTTCGAAATATTCAATGTATTTCTCCAGTTAAAATTTTTGCCTTCCTTGAGATTGAACATTTTTCAAAGGTCTCAAGAACTCAGAGGGGAAGACGAAACGGGCTGTTTTGCAAAGGTTTCATGTTGTGCTGTAATATTAGATGGCTATTGTTAAACATATTTTGTAGGATCCGTTACGCCTGCTTCTTTAAAACCCTGTTTTCTTAAAAGGCAGCTATCGCAACTGCCGCATGCCAGGTTGTCCGAAGAAGGATCATAGCAGCTATGGGTTAACGAATAGTCCACCCCAAGTTCAATCCCTTTTTTGATGATTTCCGCTTTAGTCATATTAATCAGCGGAGCCCTGATTTTTATTTTTGTTATGCCTTCAACACCTGCCTTTGTGGCCAGATTCGCCATACGCTCAAAAGCAGCGATATACTCAGGTCTGCAGTCAGGGTATCCGCTGTAATCGATAGCGTTTACACCGATAAAAATGTCGGATGACCGGATAACTTCTGCAAGCGCAAGGGCGTATGACAGGAATATGGTATTTCTTGCCGGAACATAGGTGACAGGTATCTCTTTTGCAATATTTTGTATGTTTCTGTTTTTAGGCACATCTATGTTGTCGGTCAGGGCTGAATGGCCGATATTTGTAAGGTCTATATTCGTTGTCAGATGGTTTACCGCGCCAATGGCATTAGCCACCCTTTTAGCCGCAGACAGTTCAATAGAGTGGCGCTGCCCATAAAAAAAACTTAAACAATGAATTTCAAAACCTTCATGTTTTGCGATTGCTCCGACAGTAGCGGAATCGAGACCGCCGCTAAGCAGAACGACTGCCTTTTTTTGTTCAATCATATTTTTCCGTTAATCCCTTTTTCAAAAAAATGTCTCACGCGAAGGCGCCAAGACGCCAAGGTTTTAAAACTACAACCCATTGCAACCCTTGAGATACCATTCCCCTTCCGATATCCTCTATACTATTTTCTCTTTTCCAAAAAAATGTCTCACGCGAAGGCGCCAAGACGCCAAGGTTTTAAAACTACAACCCATTAGCGACCCTTGAGATACTATTCCCCTTCCGATATCCTCTATACTATTTTCTCTTTTTCAAAAAAATGTCTCACGCAAAGGCGCCAAGACGCCAAGATTTTAAAACTATAACCCATTAGCGACTCTTGAGTTATTAATATGCCATTTTCTATGGCCTATACGTTTGCTATTTCTGTTGAAAGAGTCAGATTTTGCTGAGTCGAGCGAGCATTATTTAAATATCGAATATCGAACAAGGAATTTCGAATGATGAAGTGTGGAATCGCTACGCTCCAGGCGTAGCTTACGGCTATGCCCCGGCAAGTTATCTTTTTACATATTAAAAATGATAGAATACCTCACTTCGACATTCATAATTTCTTGTTCGATATTCTGCGGTTCAAAACAGGTTCGCAAAATTGATTTTTTTCAAGAAGCTAAAACGTTACTTTTTATATTGTTTTATATCTTTGCGTCTTGGCGCCTTTGCGTGAGGCCTACGTTTTTTTTCTTAGCTCAGTTAAGGTTACACTCCTTTTTGTATTTCAGGCCATATTATCTTATGTAATTGAAGATGGAGTCTTACATTTAGATTATCTTCAAGTATCCACTTTGCAAGTTTTGCATATGCCATTTTCCCTGATACAGGAGAAAAAAGGATCTGGTTTCCGGGAAATTCAGAGCTGATCAGCTTAATGATTTTTCCGGCAAATTCATAATCGCTGCGGCTTCCTATTACAAATTTGATCTGGTCTTTTTGATCGAGTTTTTTCAGATTGTTCAGATCATTTTTATCACTTTCTCCGCTTGTAGGGCATTTGATATCGATAATTTTTATACACCGTTTATCAACAATGCTTATATCAAAACTACCGTTTGTTTCCATCAATACTTCATATCCCTTTTCGAGGAGGCAGTATATTAAATCAGGGGTTTCTTTTTGAACCAGCGGCTCTCCCCCTGTAATTTCAATAAGCGGGCAATTATAAGTTGCGACACGGTCAAGAATTGCCGCAATTTCCATTTTCGAACCTTTATCATAAGCATAACCGGTGTCACAGTAAGAACATCTTAGATTGCAACCGGTGAGTCTCACAAAGACGCATGGACGGCCGCTATGAATAGATTCACCCTGTATGCTGTAGAATATTTCGTTAACTAAAAGCGCCATATCTTAAGTTATTATTAATTTTTAGCCACAGACACACACGGACGAACACAGACTTTCTATTTTGTCTGCGTCAGTTTGTATGGGTTTGTGGCTGAATCTAAATTAGCAAATTTCTTCTATATTGACTTTGTATGAAAAACAGTCAATGATGAATCAAGTGTTAGATGTTAAGTGTTAAGAGCTTGATAAAATAGAAAATTGCTTTAACCTAACATCTAACATCTAACATCTAACACCTAACCGACACCTAAATCAAATGAAAACAATATGTCTGCTTAAAAATACTGTGCAGGAATATGCCTGGGGATCTTATACAGCTATACCTGAACTTTTGGGAAAAGATTCACCTTCAAACAGACCACAGGCTGAACTTTGGATGGGCGCGCATCCAAAGGCTCCATCAAAGGTTAATTGTGAAGGGAAATGGATATCTTTAATTGAGTTAATCAAAAACAATCCAATAGATATTCTTGG
>JAFCZU010000653.1 GCA_019314185.1 Deltaproteobacteria bacterium
CATATTAAATGGCTTTTGGACAAAACCATCACACCCACGCTCCAATATCTCGGTCGCCTGGCCGTTGATGCGGTATCCACTTGAAAGAAGGACTTTCACACCAGATTTGATTTCTTTCAGCCTGTCAAATGTATCACTACCACTCATATCGGGCATAATCATGTCCAAGATGACCATATCAATTTTGTCTTTATTCTTTTCATAGATCTCGGTTGCCTCTTTTCCGCTTCTGGCTATTAATACCGTATAACCCATCTTCTCCAAAAACTGCTCGCTAACATCTATTATCATCTCCTCATCATCTACAAGAAGAACGGTTTCATCTCCATGCCTGACACCATCACTGACCTCTGACTTCTGATCACTGACCTCTGATTCCGAGGCCGGCAGATAGATGTTAAAGGTGGCCCCTTCACCTTTCTGGCTATAAACATTGATAAATCCGCCATGATTCCTGGTGATTCCATATACAGAGGCTAAACCCAAACCAGAACCTCGGCCCATCTCTTTGGTGGTAAAGAATGGGTCAAATATGTTTTGCAGGGTGGCTTCATTCATCCCGACTCCGGTGTCCGTCACAGAGATTTTGACGTATCTACCCGGTTTTATCTTAAATGGTTTTACATAGTCCTCATCAAGAGTGACGTTTTCTGTTTGAACATAGAGAGCTCCACCGCCAGGCATGGCTTGCCAGGCATTTATATAGAGATTCATCAAAACCTGCTCAATCTGACACTGGTCTGCTTCTACTGTCCATACATTTTTCTGATACTTTCTATGAAGCCTGATCTCCTTCTTTGTGCGGCCAAACATCCGGGAGCTTTTCCTGATCAATTCGTTAATGTCAGTTGGTTTGACCTCATATTTTCCGCCCATGGCAAAAGCTAAAAGTTGTTCTGTGAGATCTGCTGCACTTTTAACACATCTCTCTATTGCTTGTAGATGTTCAAAATGTGGATGGGATGAATCAATGTCCATTAGCATCAAAGAGCTGCGTCCTTGAATACCCATAAGCAGATTGTTAAAGTCATGGGCAACACCACCTGCCAATGTGCCAATGGTTTTCATTTTTTGTGCCTGTTGAAGCTGAAATTCGAGTTTCTTTTTTTCTTTCTCCGCATGCCTTCTTAAAGTTATATCCCGGACGATACCCTGAACAACTTTTGACTCATTAAGGTTAAATAGACTTGAAGAAACATCAGCGATAAAAAGGTCACCATTTTTTCGCTTGAATTCTATCTCAAAATTCACAGACCCTTTATCGATAATTGTCTCAAATGCCCATTTTGTTTTTTCTAATACCTCAGGTGGATGAAGATTATGTACTTTTAAAGATAGTATCTCTTTTTCTGTGTATCCAAGCAGATCTATTGCTTTTTGATTTATATCTATAATATTACCTTGCAAATCATGAATAAAAATTCCATCGTTCGAGTGATGGAAAAGATTCCTGTATTTTTCTTCACTTTCTTTTATAACTTGATCTGTTTTGATACGGTCGGTTATATTTTCAATAATACCTTTATAATACAAAATGTCACCATCATTGTTGCGGTCAATGGTTGTGCGATCTAAAACCCATTTAACCTCTCCATTTTTCGATAAAATCCGGTAAGGTTTATGCTTAAACTCTTTCCGTTCTTTATCGCTGCTAAACGTTCTCACTTCCTCCATAACACGTGAAAGATCTTCAGGATAGACAGCCTTTTCATATGAAATTTTACCGCTAATAAATTCATCAGAAGTGTATCCAAATAATTTTGAAACGTTTGGGGTGACAAAAATTTTGAAACGTTTGGGGTGACAAAAATAACAGGCCACCCTTCAGCATTTTTCCACATAAATCCCACCGCTGGGCTTCTGTTTAGAATATCGAATGTTATTTTAAGATTTTCCTCTGTTTTTTTCCTGTCGGTAATATCTAATGTTGTTTCAATTCCGCCGATAACATTGCCGTGTTTGTCCTTTAGCGGATATCCTTTTACCAACCAGGATCGGCCATCTGGTGTGGTTTTTTCGATGCATTGAAGAGAACCGGTTTCCATAGATAGAATAACAGGGCAAGCATCGCATGGTGTTTTTCTTTGAGCCCATACTGACCAACAGCGTTTTTCCTTTATTTTCTCCAGAGATATTTCAACAGAATTTAAAGCAGCTAAATTTGCCCAGAGAATTTTCATATCTCGATCATAGTATAGGACATGTTCATGAAGAGAATTAAGAATTTGTTTTGCCTTTTCAGCAGGTATGGATAGTGGTTGTTCGTTGGAAATATAATTAGCCATTATTCAAGCCCCCCCAAGATTGACAGTCTCATAAAAAGCTAAGTCACAGATCTGGATATAGTGATTTCAGTTAATAATAGGTCGAGATTCGGTCAAAATGGGATATTTTACGAGTTCGTCAAGATTCACATGATTTAAAATTTATGGTCTCAACCATAATATGTTAGTATCGTTCAAAAGTGTTTACATGCGGATTTTTTATGATTTCTTCATTGCTCAAATACAACTGTTGTTAATGTCTACGGAACAGCAGAAAAGTTTCCTGTGCGAGAATGGG
>JAFCZU010000203.1 GCA_019314185.1 Deltaproteobacteria bacterium
TATTTACATCTAGTTATATTGAAACCACCTGTCATTAATCAAATAGCGAAAACTAGCTAATCATTGATAGTTAACTGCTAGTTTGGGTTCCGCCTTGAGCAGCGGTAGGAAGGGTTAGAATCAGCTAAAAAATACGGGTACTGTAAACGTATCTGAACTTTAGCGGTATTCAGTATTTCGGTTTGATAACGCATGGCATTTAAAGCCGGATAACATTACACAAGTGATGATATCTAGATCCGTATAATTACTTGATGTCCCCTCGTACCTCGGGGACATCGCCCAGGATTAGGAGCGCGCCAATAAATAAATACCGTGCAAGCGCGACAGCTATGACATCAAACGGATTGAGACAGACGCAAACAGCGCGCTCCTCATCCTGGGCGTTCACTATTCAAGACGCGACGCGGCTTACACTCTTCAGTGTTATGCGTTTAGGAGTAGTTTCCAATGAAGCGAGCATTATTAATAATTATCCCTATACTCTTGGTTATTACCTATTTAGTCTATAACGCTGTGAACAATCATCTTGCATACAAGGCTAAAACGGAAGCTGAAAAAGCTCAAAAAGAAAGGATAGAGAAGGATGTAGGTGCGGCTTTAGCTCAGTTAATCAAAAGATATGGTGCTTTCGATTGGGTAAAAGAGATAGAAGGCCGTAAAGAATTTGGTATTCAAATTCTAACTGTTGAATTGGAACAGTTATGGTTAACGGATCGCCCCACTCTTTTTATTGGTACCATAAAGGATATTTCGACCTTTAATCAACAGTACTATATGATAAAAATTAAAATCGTTGGTCATGTAATAAGAGGAAATTATGAGTTGGCGCTTAAATGTTCTAAGCAAAAAGTCAATTCACTTCTTAAAGAACACCCAGATTTGACCGAAGGAATGGTGAGTGGTGTTGCCGTTGTTGCAAATATCGATAAGATAAAAACAGTAATAGTACCCGGATATGACGGTGGAAAAGAAGACCTTAGGATAGGGGAAGGGAAATCCATTGATATGGTCTATATAGAAGACATAGGGGCATTATTATTATCTATGTAGAAGACGTTCGGTGATTTGCGTATATCAGATTATAAGTTAACAGCAAAACCGTTGGAGATAACTGCAATAACGATAACATATTGAAAAACCGTAATCTTTTAAGTGTCCATTACAAATCTTTGGCAAAAACGTCTTGTGGGCGATTATAAAACATGGCAAGATATGAATCTAAACCTTTAGTATCAGCGATGAAAAATGAAATTGCAAAAAAAGAAACACCTGAAGAAAGAGAGCTACGAAAAAAGCTCGCCGAACTTGCAGAACTGGAAGGAATATTAGGGGAGAAGGAATTAGAATTGGCGACCTTCAAAGCCGAGCTAAACGCCTTTGAAGCCATGTACATGGGCATAGTAGGTATAAAATATGCCGAACTTGATGAAATTGAAGCCAAAATCGCCGAGGCCAAGCTGCGAGATAATCCTTCCGACAAGATTGCCCAAGAGGAAGCAACACGGGCACGAGCACGAGCAGACGAGTCTAGGGAAGCTACAGGGCAAGTGGAAGAAGCATTCGAAGAATTTATCCCCTCAGACACCCTGAAAAAATTATACCGCGAGGTAGCCAAACGGATTCATCCTGATCTTGCTGAAGGTGATTACGCAAGATTAAAGAGGGAAGAAGTGATGGCTAAGGCAAATAGGGCTTACCAAGAAGGTGACAGCGAGAAGCTTCGGGCCATTCTTGCTGAATGGGAAGACAGTCCTGAGTCCGTAAAAGGCGAAGGAGCCGGAGCAGAATTGGTTCGACTAGTAAGAAAGATAGCACAGGTTGAAGGAAGGCTTAGGACGATCGAGTTAGAAATGGCGCAGCTTAAACAATCCGATCTGTACGAATTGAAGAGCAAAGTTGAGAAGGCTGAAATACAAGGTAGAAATTTGCTATCTGAAATGGTAGCAAAAGTGGAAAAAGAGATCAGCAACGCTAAAGAAAGACTCTTAAGGGTCACCAAAAGGACATCTTCAGTGTGACTGAAAAGAAACCCGATTATAATACGGCCATCGTCATAAGGGGCGACCACCCCATTTCCGCACCTCGATCAAAACTGATAAGCCGAGGAAAGGAGGTCGCTGAGTCTCTGGACAAGCTGGCACAAACAGTTGTCAGGGATATCATTGTGGAAATACATAACTCCGGATTTCTAAGAAGGCGTGCCATCTTGGACCCAGTGAGTATAGAAGGCAAGCAAATCAGTGACGTTTCCTTGGGGTTCATGTTCAATGAAAAAAAATTGCCGCCAAAATGGATAGAAGATTATGATTTTCGTATCGGCGATACCGTTACTATTGAATCCATTGGTGGGTTTATCTTTACAAAAGTGGTTAAGGAAAAAAGAACCGGCAATGAAAAAATATTCACCACGCCCGACAAGTGCCCTGCTTGCGGCTGCAAGATAAAAATGCGCGGAACGGATTGGCCAATTTGCTACTGCACAGGAAACGCTTGTCCCGGAAGGATAAAGGCGCAGCTAATGGCTTTTTCCGATTCAATGCGCATTAATCTTAATCCTGAACTCGCAAAAGATCTTGTGGATAAAAAACTGGTCTTCGACTCAGCGGATCTGTACTTTCTGGAAAAAAAGAATCTGATGCGATTGAATAAAATGGATCGAGGCTCAGCACAACGGGTTTTAGATGCTATTGAAAAAAGCCGACACCCTGAGCTGGCAGACATAATCCCTGCTTTATTGGTTACGGGAGGAATTCGTCAAATTATAGGATTCGAAGTCGCCGTTAACTGTAGCTCAATAAATGACTTGTTTGATGCCGACAAGCTCGCTCGAATAAAGTCTATATGGATTAAGCCGAATGACGTCATTGCAATCCAAAAATTAATGAACGCGCCAAAGACTTTAGAATTCCTTGAAAAGTTGAAAAGGGGAGGAGTTGTTTTTCCTCATAAAAACGGATAGTAGATGCTGCGCAATTGCACCTGGCTACCTCAAATCATGTTGCATGCCAGCGAGGTGGAATATGGTGAGAGATTCCGTTGTCCGGCTTGTGGTCGTATGGTGTCGCCTGATGCCCCCATTTGTGAATAATTGCCGTACGGTTTGAGGTCGATTATTCCTTCAAGGAGCATGATCATTAAGACAGCTAAGACCCGAAAAAGCGGTTCACAATGAAGGGTAACGGAACTGTCGGCCATTTATGAGGTCTATCCCAAATTACACTGAGGCTAATAGAAATACTGGGGGTTTCAAATGCCTACCTCAGCAAATACCCTGCAAAAAGATGCCCTCGAAATGCGTCGCCTGAACCGTCTTATGGTAAAGGCTGTCGCAGAATCCGATTTGTCATCTTTACATAGAATCCTCCCTGACTATGTGAAAACCAAGAAGCGTATCAAAACACAATTTCTTGAAGTCCCAACACCCAGAATTCACGATAGACAAGCTCTAAACATCCTACAAAGATTATCCGAAGGCGAGAACTTGCCTGCTGATAACATCGTCACTGCCGTCGAAGAGATGGCGGGTGTTCAGGGTAGGCTTACCGCATTGGACGAAGACGACATTGAATCCTTGGGCAGCGATTTATTTTATTCTTGGTTCAGTCACTATGAATATATCGAGATAAGGGGTCAAGTCTACTTTTGACCCTTATTAATTTTGAGCAAGGGTCAACCATAGACTTGACCCCATTTCCTCCACAGATACGCGAGAGCAAAAATCATGAACAACGTGACAGGCTGGCATCTAAAATAGTAGATATTATTCTTCCCTATGAACTTGCACGGGACAGATTTAATGAGGAGATCTGTCTTCAGCATATCCGGTCTGTTCTTAAGGATACACTGGAAAACGACTTGCCGGAATTTGCCAGGACTATGGGCGCAGACAAAAAGACTGTCAAGGCTTCAACAGATGTGGCGCTTAAATTATTGGCAACAGAATCAACATCGTCTGGTGCCGGAGTTCGTCTTGTTAAAATCAAACCAGGCGGCATAGATGGCGGCAAAACAATCAAGACCCGCAACCTGCATCTTGAGCTGGGAGTGCTAATTGATCTTGGCGCTGGAGCCACTATGACGGTCTCCAAGATCGTCGGACAGCCACACCCCATCATTATTATAGCCGGAATTTTGCTCACCATTCGTGCTGTGAGCAAGGCCATGACATTTCCGATTTCAGAGCGGGAAGCCAGTGTATTTTGGGGTTTGATTCAGGCTCAGAGAGCCAGTGCCTGCGCCGATAAACCAGCTATTGCAACACATACCAATAATGAGCGGACTAAATACGGACTTTGCGCACTTGGTGAAAATCAGGCAACAGACGCACTGAAAAGACTTCATGCCCTTAAATGCGTTGAATTATCTGAACAAAAACCAGACACATGGCTTATAGTAGAAGATTATGATATTGAGCATTGACTCCTATAGTTTTTTTGGGACGATCAGCCGCAATATTTATGATTTCGGGATGCTATGCACAAATCGACCAAAAGTTTCATAGCGGAGTCAGATTTTCGAGGGTGCAGAGAGGGAGTGATGGACGAGACTTTTGGGAATCCCCAATTGTTTTTCAAACGTAAACGCAAGAAAGACAAATCAGAATACAGGAACTTCGAAGAAGACACGCAAATAATCATACAGGTGGCGGCCTGAAAATTTTATTCACGGGTATTGAGCTAAGAGTAGCGCTATGCGCTTCCCATAACCTCAGAATGAAACAGGATCAATACTCCTATAATAAAAGATATCAAACTAACTATGATCGCATAAGCACCCTTGATGTAAAATCTTGTAGGACGCCCTTTAATACCAAATGCGATCTTCCCTTTTTTTATGTAATAAAATCCTGTTGCTATCAGGCCAAAACCCCACACATAGGACCAAATGTTATCAAATGACAGACGCATAACCTTTTATTTATAATTTAAAAAGAAAATAATGTACAAACTAAACCAACCTACTATCATACAACCAGATAGGATCCAAAAGAACCCCTTTTTTAAATTGAGAAGTAGTCCTTCTTTTTTTGATCGAAACCAGCTATCATAGATTAACAATAACAGAATAATAGTAATTGTTACAGGAAAAATAAACAATAAACTGAGCTCAAATTGGTTTATTTCGCTGAGCGAAATGTAACCGTACTTAGTACCTATAAGCTCCAATATGAATAGGCTGGCACTTGCAAACAACCCTATTAGGAGCGACTTCCTTTGTTTTGTAGTGAATTTCATCGTCATACCTTTTGACTGACCAAGTCAGTCACCAAGCAAAACCTACATCAACAATGTTTAGGTTACCTTGGAGTCTGAGCCCCCCGCCTCTTTCACCAGTTAGACTGCCTTGGAAGCCTCCTTGTTCTGAGTAATTTGTTTTCGGTCTTTCATTGGCCCCTTTGGAAATGGTTAAACCTGCATGCCCCTCCAATCCACCGGAAATAGGCCCAAGCGAAGCACCTATATTAGCACTTGCTCCTATGAAACCTTTAGCTCCACATGGTGAGCCATCTGCTGAGACGGGAAAGTTTCCTGTAGGATTCCAGTGAATTCCGCCACCAACACCAACACCGCCAGCCGCTCGAACAAAGGAACGTCCTTTATTTGAACCAAGCGTGATTGAACCCCCGTATCCCCAATAAAAAGAAGCGGTAATACTCCACAACCCTTCTGGATCCACAAAATTAACCGGATCATTTAGGCAATACCCATAAAGATCAGTATCCCCTCCGGCAAAGCCTATAGGATCCTTTGCGGTCCATCTGGCTGTATCCGGGTCATAGTCTCTGTAGCCGAAGCGCACAAGGCCTGTGTCTCTGTCGTGCAGGCCTCCTGCAAAACCGAATGGGATTTCAAATAACGGATTCGTGTCTTCGATAATATTGCCGAATGAATCGTAATTTATTCTTTTTAGCACATTCGTTGCGGTATTTGCCACACTTCTCAACGAACCCACCTGGTCGTATGTGAGGTAATAGGTAGAGCCGTCTTTTGTCATGGCAACGGGCATCCTGGCATCTGCATACTCAAACCGCATGATGAGGTTGTCGCTGCCGTCAAAGACCGCAAGAAGCCTGGTCAGGCCCTGCCAGAGGTATTTCTCGGTTGTCACGCCATTGACTTTCTTTG
>JAFCZU010000204.1 GCA_019314185.1 Deltaproteobacteria bacterium
AAATAATATGCTAATCCTGACAAGGAAGTTAGGGGAATCAATCAGAATCGGTGATAATATAAAGATTACTGTTTCTGATATAAAAGGTAAGCAGATAAGAATAGGGATTGAAGCGCCAGGAGACATAGCTGTTCATCGCGAAGAGGTTTACCGGGTGATTCGGGAGAATACTCTGGCTGCAGGATACGATGTTTCAAATGATAATAGCCTGTCTAACCTATGGAATAAGCTGAAAAAACCTAAAGGATAGACATAGTCGGGTAGTCAAGAGGTCATTAACTAATCATCTAATTTCCTGCTCGACTATTTGACCAAATCTAAAGGAGGAAGTCTATTGAGAATTTCTACTACCCGCTTTGGAAATATAACTATTGATGAAGCCAGGGTTATTAAGATGAGAGAAGGGGTGTTGGGCTTTGAACACTTGAAAAGATATGTGCTCTTAATGCATGGTGAAAAGACTCCCTTCTGGTGGTTTCAGTCTGTTGAGGATGGTTCGATTGCTTTTGTCGTTATCAAATCCCTTGTTGTAAAACCGGATTACGAACCAATGATATCTGATGATGAAGTGAAATTACTTGAAATGACATTGCCTGAAGATGCGGTTTTGTTTTCTGTTGTAACGATCCGTTCTGATCCGTTCAAGGTAACGGCAAACCTGAGAGCTCCCATTGTGATCAACGCAAAAAAGATGCTGGCAAAACAGGTTGTTCTTGTTGAATCGGATTATTCAGTTCAACATCCCATAACAGAAAATAAGATATTTTTCAAAGAAAAGGCATATGAAAAAGGAGAAATAATCTCTTCCGCTCTGGCCATGTAAAAACAGGTAGATAGGCTGAAGGCATTTAGGCTGTAGGTTGCAAAAACTAACAGTCTACAACTAATCCTCTAATCCTCTAATCCTCTAATCCCCGACCTCTGACCTCTGACTTCCGACCTCCGACCTCTGACCTCTGACCTCTGACCTCTGACTTCCGACCTCTGACTTCTGACCTCTGACCTCTGACATCTGACCTCTGACATAGATGGCATGAATTTTGCTTGATTATCATGAAAAATACATTTTAAGGAAAGGATGCTGTCATGAAAAATATCGGGGAATTAAAATGTTCAGGCCTGGCTGTGGCGGCACAGCAGACAGGTGGGTTGTTTAACCAGGAATTTTGTTTTTTCAACCGGTTGGTTGAAATTGGTGATAATGTTGCTGAAAAGAATAGACAGTTGTGTATTGAAAATCTTAATCTTCAATCTGAAATAAAAAGGCTGAAAAAGATTAGTTTTATTGATGCCGCAACGGAAATCTACAATAAAAGATATTTACAGATAAGGCTTGAAGAAGAATTTGCCAGAGCGCGAAGGTATGGTTCTTCGCTTTCCTCTATTTTTATTGATCTCGACAACTTTAAATCTATCAATGATACTTATGGCCATATTATCGGTGACAGGCTGCTCAAAGAGGTGGCCTCTGTTTTGGAGAGTTTGTGCCGCAGTGAAGATGTGCTGGTTCGTTTTGGAGGTGAGGAGTTTGTTATCCTCATGTCAGATACGGATGACTCTGAAGCTGTTATCCTGGCTGAAAGAATCAGGAAAAAAGTTGCGGGCCACATCTTTTTCTATGGAGATATCAAGATTTCAGTGTCTGCAAGTCTTGGTGTAAGTACCATTAATAATGGCGATTTTAAATATGTGAGCGATCCGGAACAATTGATACGTACGGCTGATAAAGCAATGTACATGGTTAAACAGAATGGCAAGAATAATACTTGTTATTTGCCTTTCCGCTCAGAAGTTGTTGAGCTGCAATACGAGTAACTACTCAGGTGGATGTCAATACTGTTGACTTAAGCAACTTTTCTTGAACCGCAGAATGTCGAACAAGGAATATCGAATGTCGAAGTAACCCCTTCGTAATTCTGCGGTTCTTTATTCGATATTCGACATTCAAAAACCATTAAAACTTTCCTCCTATATTTTCCGTCATATTTCACCTGCTTTTTAATAGGAAAAATTTACCGGTACAAGGAAATCTTTTTGCATTGTTCTCATGTCTTGACGGTCTCGTAAAAAGTCTTTTGTGAACGGCTTTGAACATTTCAATTGCGCTCAAAATGGTTATGAAGTGAACAAAATCGATTTTTTACGAATTCATCATGCCTTATGTTTGTTGCTTTTTATCTCTTTTTTTATTTTTTGCCGATTACAATGTTTCCATTGGATAAAATCGTTGCAAATTGTCCAGTTTTTGTATACAAAAAGAGCTCTTTGTATAATTTCCACTTTTGTCCATTTGGGTCATTATGAAGAGTGAAACGACGAAGCAATTTCGTGGTTTATCAATCTGTTATAAGATAGATTTGCTTTGCTCACAATAACAATGCCGGGGTTACGCAAAGGTCTAAAAGGGTGGTTAAATGACGGGTTACTTTACTCTACTTCAGAAATAGTTATATTGTTTGTTGAATGGTTGACTAATTTTCTGCTCGACTACTCGATCAATAACAAAGGAGACAAAAAAAATGACAGAATTAACGGAAACAATGGACCAGGCAGTAAAGATCATGAAAGACAGAGAAGGGAAATATCTTACTTTTTCTCTCGCAGGCGAAGAATATGGCATAGGCATTCTGAAGATCAAAGAGATCATCGGGATGATGCCGATTACTACTGTGCCCCGGACACCGGAGTTCTTGAAAGGGGTCATAAACCTTCGCGGCAAGGTTATCCCCGTGATCGATTTAAGACTGAGATTTGGAATGAAAGAGAGCGACTATACCGAACGCACCTGCATAATTGTGGTCGAGCTCAAGAACCGGGTAGCAGACATACTGATCGGCGTAGTGGTCGATTCCGTTTCAGAAGTCCTGAATATCAAAGACGAGGACATTGAAGATACACCGACATTCGGAATCAGTCTAAATACAGCATATATTCTCGGCATGGCTAAAATGGAAGGAGGGGTTAAGATACTGCTTGATATTGACAGGGTGTTTAGCAGCGAAGAGATAGCCGCATTGGAAAACGCGGCATAGATTGGTTGTTGGTCGAGTTGGGTATCGGTCGAGTGATCGAGTGGTCGAGTGGGGAAACCAGACAAAATAATCTGCGGGAATCTGCATAATCTGTGGATGGGAATAGGGAATGATGGTAGGGTCGTCTTGCGTTGCGTGTTAATTAAGGGAACGAGTAACCAGTAAGTAGCAACGAAAAACCAGAGAAAGGAGGAATATACAATGTTTACAAGATTAAAAAATGTTCTATCAAGAATGTTATGCATCTATGTTCCGCTTTCACTTTGCTTGTTATGTTATATGCCTTTTGGCGGCAGCGGATGTGAAGCAGCGGATAACACCTATGTTGGTTCGGATGCATGCATGGAATGTCATGAAACGGAATATGAAAGTTTTAAAACATTTTCACACAAAAGAAATTCATTCGAGTCTATTAAAACCATGAAAAAGAGATTGACCGATGAAGAGTTTAGAGGATGCTTTGAATGCCATACTACAGGATACGGCGAACCGGGCGGGTTTAAATCAGAAGCCGAAACCTCCCATCTTAAAAACGCAGGTTGTGAAGTTTGTCACGGTCCCGGCAGCGTTCATGTGGAAACAGGCGACCCCGAGGATATCGTTGGAAAATTGACGATGAAGACGTGCGAAACATGCCATAATTCGGAACGTGTGGGAGCCTTTCATTATAAACCCTTAATCTATGGGGGGGCGCACTAATGAAAAATAAAACGACAGATAAAACAACAAAAGGTATGCCGTTTATGATCGGCGGACTTGCAATTCTCTTTTCACTTATTCTTGGCTCTATAATCTATATTAATATCTCAGACCAGCGGAAACATATTAAAGCAGAGGTCTGTCATACTACAAACATGCTTGCGGATACATTTTATAACGGCATGATCTATCCGATGGCTACAGGTGACTCCAAAGCTATCGAACACCAGATGGAAGGGATTGAAGACTTCATGGAAGAAGGTGAAGATGTATTAATCTTTGGTTTTGACGGACATATAACTTATGCGTCTGAAAAAAAGAGAATCGGAAATAAGATAACCGAACTGACCGATTCATCCGACCTTAAAGCGGCCATCGATCAATTGATACAAAATGGCAAATCAAATCAGACCGGATATGAAGAAACCGTGGGAGGAAAGCCTTATCTAACCACGATTCGCCCGATTATGAACGTCAATCGCTGTTCTCACTGCCATGGTTCAAGCCGGTCTGTTCTCGGAGGCTTGATGGTAAGAGAGAGCCTCGAAGAAATGTATACAGACCTTGGAAAGCTTCGTAACAAGAACATAATTATAGGCTTTTCGGGATGTTTAATTGTTATCCTGACCCTTTTTCTGTTGATTTCGAGAGTGGTTATCCGTCCCATTAAAAGAGTTGCAGATGTATTGCATGATATTGTCGGCCAGGTAGCTTCATCGTCGGGCCAGGTCTCATCCGCAAGCCAGTCTCTCGCCGAAGGAGCATCCGAACAGGCAGCCTCAATAGAAGAGACATCATCATCTCTCGAAGAGATGTCCTCCATGACCAAACAGAATGCGGACAACGCAAGTCAGGCGGACAGCCTCATGAAAGAAACCGGCCATGTGGTATCAGACGCTAATTCTTCGATGTCCGAGCTGACCACGTCCATGGAAGATATTTCAAAGGCAAGCGATGAAACCCAGAAGGTTGTCAAAACAATAGATGAAATCGCGTTCCAGACCAATCTGCTTGCCTTAAACGCGGCGGTGGAAGCAGCCCGTGCCGGTGAGGCAGGAGCAGGTTTTGCGGTAGTGGCTGAAGAGGTCAGAAATCTTGCGCTTCGCTCTGCCGATGCAGCCAAAAACACGGCCGTGCTGATAGATGGGACGGTAAAAAAGGTCAAAGGCGGATCCGAACTCGCAGTGCGAACCAATAATGCATTCAGCAAGGTTGCGGAAAGTTCCTCCAAGGTAGGAGAGCTGATTGCCGAGATTGCAGCGGCATCGAATGAACAGGCCCAGGGCATTGAACAGACAAACACAGCCGTAGCCGAGATGGACAAGGTAGTCCAGCAGAATGCGGCAAACGCCGAAGAATCTGCATCCGCTTCTGAAGAGTTAAGCGCGCAGTCAGGACAGATGATGGAGATTGTAGAAGAACTGGAAGCCCTGGTTGGCGGAAGCAGGAAAGGGCCAGAGGTCGGAAGTCGGAAGTCAGAGGTAGAGGCGGGTTTAAAACCCGCCAGTACAATTCAGAGGTCGAAAAGTACGGATGGTATTCGGCTGAAAAAGACAATCAGCAAAAAGATTAGCGCCGGAGTTCCGGCGGTTCGCAAAACAAAAGCAGCGATCAGTAAGGGCGCTGAAGTAAGACCTGATCAGATAATTCCTTTAGATGAAGAGGATTTTAAGGATTTTTAGTCTATGGCCGAATTAAGTGATATTGATTTTGAAAAGATACGCAGTCTTGTTTATGAACAAAGCGGCATCAATCTGAATAAAGGTAAAAAAGAGCTGGTAAAAGCCCGGTTAGGCAAACGTTTGCGGGAAGGAAAGTTCGGATCTTTCAGGGATTATTATCGTTATGTGACAACCAAAAAAGGAAACAATGAATTGGTTGCCATGATCGATTCTATTTCTACAAATCTGACAAGCTTTTTCAGGGAAGAGATCCATTTTCGCAAGCTTCGCGAGGTTATACCTGCGGCGATAGAGACGTTTGCTGTGTCCGGGCTGAAGGTGTGGAGCGCAGGTTGTTCGACAGGTGAGGAGCCATACTCGCTTGCAATTACCTTGAGGGAAATTGCTGATAGCAGAAAGGTTGATCTCCAAATACTTGCCACCGATATTTCTACTGAGGTGCTTAAAACCGCATTAGCCGGTGTGTATCCGAAGGAAAGGCTTGGCAAAATTTCTCCTTTGCTTCTGAGAAAATATTTTCAGATTGGGCGAAACAATTGGAGTGGATATTATCGGGCAAAGAATGAGATTAAAGATATTATAAAGTTCAGAAGATTCAATCTTATGGAAGCTCAGCCCTTTAATGGTCTTTTTGACGTTATATTCTGCAGGAATGTTATGATATATTTTGATAAAGAAACACAAGATGGTTTG
>JAFCZU010000205.1 GCA_019314185.1 Deltaproteobacteria bacterium
TAAAATAAATTCGATAGTTTTATTTTAGTTGGGTGCAGAAACAAGAAGTAGGTACCTTTGGGTGTGAGGAGAATGTTGATACAAACGGTTGGTAATTGGTGCAGTACTGTGGAAGATTGCCATACCATTGAGTTGACGGACAAGAGGGGGAATTGTGAGCAGGGTATTAATTAGAGGGCTGAGGTGCTTAAGTCCGGGATCGTGACTGCAGAGTAGATATCCTGTGCATCCTTATTATTTAATAATTAGTGGCTAAATTAAACAGAAAACTCTATAATTGATTTTTTTTATATGTAAGTTAAATTTGGTGGGATAATTTAAATGAATAAAATTTTGGTATACCATGAAAACAACCAATAAGTTTTCAAATATTGTAAATTCCCGCTTAAAGGTCCGCGCCAGCCCCGCTGGTCTGCACTTCTTTAATCGAACCACAGGAATAAATATTTTGGTTGATGAAATCACATCACCTACAAGTACGTGGTCGGCTGCTCCGCGCCAAGTATCGTTTGCTCTAACCAATGCCTGCGATCTTGCGTGCTCTCATTGTTACGCACCTAAAAATCCCGCGATGCTCGCCTTTGATAAATTGACTAGCTGGCTTGCCGACCTCGACGCCAATGGGTGCATTGGTGTGGGTTTCGGCGGCGGGGAGCCAACTCTTTACCCACGGTTGACAGAACTCTGCTCCTACGCTGCGAGGAAGACTAATCTGGCTGTAATTATGACAACTCACGCTCATCAATTAAGCGATAAGCTCCTCAATGAACTTGGGGGCAATCTGCATTTCGTCAGGGTGAGTATGGACGGAGTTGGCCCTACATATGAGTCCATCCGATGCCGCCCTTTTAATGCATTGCTTGAGCGTATCACCGCACTCGAGCGTGTTGCTCGTTTCGGGATCAATTTCGTAGTTGAGCATCCGAGTTTTTGTTACTTCCTGAGGAACCTGTAGGACAAGGTGTTGGCATAGACCACGAGACCACTATGACCTTACGGAAATGGGTAAATGAATATCACGGAAGTATTCCTCTCGCAGTAAGTGAGGGCGGCGCTGAGGGGCTTCCTACATGTAATCCACTCAACGCTGAGATTGGGCTTACTGCCTTCGCGCACATAGATGCATCAGGCATTATTAAGCGAACATCTTACGATACAAGCGGAGTCCTCATTCGAGAGAATGGAGTGATGGCAGCACTTAATCAATTAAGAACAATCAAGTAGGAGACGATACAATGAAAATATGGCATGGCTACGGGTCTGAGCACTCGATGAATCTCGTTATGATAGGGCATTTTAAGAGTTCTGAAGATGCTAACGAGACGCAAAAGTTAATCAAACATTTATCAGAAGGACTTAGCGACAAGATTGACATCGGAACTCCATATAGTCGATTTGGTGACGATGTCTTGGACCTCTTAAGGGAAACAAATTGTAACATCCTTGGTCCTTCTGAGCTTGAGCATTTTCTATATGACGCGCATACCAAAGTAGAAGGGGACAAAATTATACTAACAACCGATGAATCCGAGGTCTCTGCATTCTTCAAACTGATGATTACAAAAGGTGCAAAAGTCGAGATATATTCGGCCCACGATTACCCAGACACTGAGTATGGGCGAGGGAAATAAGAGTGCCATCCCTAAACTGGACTGCATTTAATTCTCTCCCCGGAAGCAACAGTCAAAATTTCGAGAATCTTTGTCGTGCATTGATTCGTCTTCATTTTGGGCGATACGGACAATTTGCAGCATTGAAAAATCAGCCCGGCGTCGAGTTTCATCTCAAGCTATCGGAAAATTGTCCTACACTTGGGCCCCAACCTCGCTGGTATGGATGGCAGTGCAAATTACATGAACGAACCAGCAGGGGAGATTTAAGAGCAGCGAGCCGGAGGGATATTGAGGACTCTCTAACGAAGACTGAAAAATATTTGCCCTCCCTCACACATTGGGTACTCTGGACGCCCTATACCCTTAGCAAGAAAGATCAGGAATGGTTTAAGTCACTTAAGACTAAGTTTGAGTTACACCAGTGGGTTGATGAGGATATTGACACTTACTTGAGTGGGCCGGCGCTTATTCTTAGGAGCACCTACTTTGGTGATCTGGTTGCAACACCAGAAGATCTCGAGCAGCAGCATCGGGAAGCTATCCAGCCAATTCGAGAACGATGGTTGGAACCAGTTCATCAGTCGGTTGATGCCGAGCGCACCATCCGGCGGATGCTCGGAGAACCGGGTTCTTGGGGCCAAATGATCGCTGTGGGGGAGCGTTTGATGAAATTGGTAGATGTCATCTCGGACAGTGAAGACGTCATACCAACTCTATTAGAAAAGACGATCGCGCCATTTGTTACAGCATGTTCCGCTTTTGCTGACACGCTTTTGCATTTCCATGGAATCCTTGCTGGTGGTGATCTTGATATTATTCAACAAAAACTTGTTGAACGAAAAACGCTAATTGACACACAAGTACGCGCTACTCCAAGGCGGCTTCGAACTTGGAATTTACCCATCGCACTGGATGCAACCAATGCTCTGGATGATATGCGGATCGCACAAGAGTTGTTAGATGAAGTCGAAGAGTTCATTGGAGTTGGGCTGGTTGCCGTATTGGCAGATTCGGGAGACGGAAAGACCCAAATGGCTGCTCAACTTACCGCACCTCAAGAGGGTAGACCCGCCGGTATCCTGCTCCATGGTCGGAATCTTCACAAAGGGCAGACATTAGATGACCTCGCGCATCATTTTTCGATTAACGGCAACCCCTTGACCAGTATGGAAATATTGCTTGCTGCGTTGGATGCGGCTGGTAAGCGTGCTGGATGTCGGCTCCCTGTCATAATCGACGGTCTCAACGAAGCTGAGAATCCAAAAGACTGGAAAGCACCCTTTGCCACTCTTAGCGAGACTGTAAAAAGATACGCCCATGTCCTGGTTGTATGCATGTTACGCACTGGAGAGCATCGGCGAGATGATCAGATGAGGGGGGCTCACCCGCAAACCTATGCCAGGGAGTCATTTGCAGTTATGGCTCTTCCAGATGACATAAGAAGGATCGAGAGTGAAGGCTTCGGAGGAGACGTCGATGATGCAATTGAGAAGTATTTCAACCACTTCAACATCAACCCCGGAGATGCCGAAATACCTGTGGAGTTCCTTCAGCATCCGCTGACCTTAAGAATCTTCTGCGAAGTCACGAACTCCATGCGTGAATCTGAAGTAAGGATCGACTATTTCCCCGCATCATTGACACCACTCTTCGAAAAATATATTTACAATGCCTGTGAGCGAATCTCACAGATGACCAATCTCAGCCCTTCCTACAATATCGCTGACGTTGAATTGGCAGTCTACAAACTTGGACTCGAATTGTGGAAAAACAAGCAGCGCGAAATTAGCGACGCAAGTTACCGCGAGATTGTATCCGACACTACTCGCCTATGGGATAGCAGTATCGTCAATCTGCTTGCGCAAGAAGGAATCGTTTTTAGAAACCCCGGAACCGAACCAGAAGAATTTGTGATCACTCCGGCATATGACGCCCTCGGTGGATATATTGTTGCTAACTCCCTCCTTACTAAACACGCACGTGACATTACGTTCGAATGGCTTAAGGAGCCAGAGGTGATTGAATCGTTTTTGGGTGACAATAGCCACCAATTAGCATTCGATATATTTAATTCGCTAGTGGCACTTGTTCCCCGTCGCATGCACGGCAGACAGCTTTGGAAGGAAGCACCCGATCCATTCCGTAATGCGGCCCTTAGGTTTACAACAGAGCTTGAAGCAGAAAATTTAGACAAAGACACTATTGATGCACTCTTGGCGCTACTGAGGGATAATCCCAAGGAAATATCCCGTCTGTATTCTCGACTTCAGAGGACTCGAGGATCAGCTAATAATCCGCTTAATTCTGAATTTCTGGACTCTTCCCTCCGCACGATGTCTGTTTCAGAGCGTGATCTAAGTTGGACTGAATGGATAAGAGGGACCCGACCTGAAAGATTCAATGACCTCCATGCAATAGAGCTCAGATGGAAAGAATATCTCACTACGCGGACTCCATCTGATCGACTTCGTGCAAAATGGGTGATGTGGTTCCTGACTTCTACTGATCGAGAACTCCGAGATGTTGCGACCCGTGCGCTGTATTGGTATGGGCGCGGCGCCCCTGCTGACCTGTTCGAGGAAAGTCTGGGATTACTCGGGATCAATGATCCATACGTTCCAGAGCGAATGCTTGCGGCAAGCTATGGTGTCGCAATGGCGCAACATGTCGATATAGGAGACCAGACTTTTGTGAGTGTAACCCTGCCGGAGTTTGCCCGAGGACTTTATGACTCGATGTTTTCAGAAGGAGCGCCGTTTGGTACGACGCATTCCCTGATGCGAGAATATGCGACCAGAATCATCGAAATCGCGTCATTGCACCATTCTGACCTTTTCTCTTCTGCAGAGTTGCAAAGAAGCAAACCACCATTCACAGATGGAGGGTTACGTAATTGGGGCGAGAGTAAAACCTCGAAAGAAGAGCACCACGGTCTCGATTCGCCCTTTCATATGGATTTCGAGAACTACACGCTTGGAAGCTTGGTGCCGGATCGCGGGAATTATGACTACGAGCATGAGGGATATAGAAAAGTCCATGCACAAGTCCTCTGGCGAGTCGAGCAACTCGGATGGTCAAGCGAACGTTTTAAAAATGTAGACCGTTCGATATCGAATGAGTGTTACTCTCAGAGAATTGTAGGTGACTCGAAGGAGATTGAACGATATGGGAAAAAGTATTCATGGATCGCATTTTTCGAAATATCCGGCCTTTTGCATGACCAAGGTATGTTGGAGAATTGGAGTGAACGAACTTCATCTGTAGATATTGATCCTAGTTTTCCTGAACGTGTTTCCAAGGATCATCTTATAAAGACTGATTTCCTCGGTGATCCCGAAATGGACATGAAGGAATGGATATCAAGTGGGCCTTTGCCCGACGTGGATCCTTACCTTCGATTGGGGAAAGTGCAGCAACTGGAAGGGCCTTGGATTATGTTGGATGGATTCGCTGCTCAGCAGGATGAAATGCGCGGCCGTAGGTCATTTTGCTTCATTCGAAGTTTTCTTATAGCAAACCGAGATGCTGATTCTTTTCTGAATCACCTAAGCCTTCAAGATCTTGGAGGCCGTTCGCTGCCCGAAAAACCACAAGTCATTTATACATTTGCAGGGGAAATTCCTTGGTGTGACACCTTCCCAAAGAATGGTCTGAGTGAGTTTTCGTTTGTAACAAAGGAAGAGACTGAAATGGTTCAGCGGTCCCGGAAAGAGTTGTATCTGAATGGGGAGAAATTGGGTTTGACTCAGATCGATTTGAAACTACGTCAGATATTCGGTGATGCTACCGGAAAAAACGAAGAGCAACAACTCATAAGTGATGAAGACCTCGAACGAATCGAAGAACGGGAGGTGTCAGTGGAGGTCGAGGAGGTGAAAAGGGAGTATGCAAAATTCAACGCCCTAATCCCCATCTGTGAGTTTGGTTGGGAGGGCTATCAAACCGCGGCGAGCGATGCAGGACATGCGACTACGTTGGCAAAGGAGATCACGTCAGATTTGGAGCTAATTGGGCAGACACAGACTTTCGATCTGTTCACAAAGGATGGTGTAAAGGCCACTTGTAACGTTTCTGACCAAAGCAACGATTTCAATAATCATCAAAGGATGTTCTTCATTAGGGAAAATCTGTTGAAAACATACCTCGAGAAGAACAATCTTGTTCTTATTTGGGCTATATGGGGCGAGCGGGAGTACTCATCGGCTCAGATCGATAAACTTTTTCATGGACCCGACCGCCCTGAACAAAGTCATGCTGTATTCAGTTTTGTGAAACGTTATGAATGACCGTAACTATACAGTAGGGCACCAGCAGGAATATGAAGAGCTAACAATACGCTGCGCCGGAGGGGTTTTTCGCTGTGCTCCAGTTGTCACTCTCACAATTTTCGTGCCCATTTTTGCAGATAAAAGCAAAAAAAACAAAAAACGATAGGAAGCCTCATACACCCGCGCTAGGATGCCTCGTTTTTTGAAAACGGGATCGTTGACTGGCGTGCCTTGAAGCATAAAAGAGAAAGACGAACAATCGGGATTTTTCACCGTCGTTGACATTTCCATGTAAGTATGCACAAAATTTAACGAAATTAAGATGTTAACGTCATGTGTTGGAAACTCTAAGAGCTTCAAGATATCATAAAAAATTGTTTTTGAGACAGCCTGCTCTATACTAATTGACCTCGGATTGTTTGATGCACTTGCAATGCAACTGCAGGCAATCTCTGAATACCTGCCGGTTTCTGCAAGCGGTCTGCCGATAATCGCAGCGTAGTTCGCAAGTCGCAGCATATACGATTGCAGGCAACATGCTGACGGGTGGGATCCTGAGTAGTAGGGACATAGTGATCACATTTTTTTTATCGTCCTGTTCTTTTTCCCCTCCGTTAGTGGAAAAAGAAACATAGGGCCCCATGTAACTTGTTTTTGTACAAATTATTCGGTATAATGCATATTTCGCGCAATCATGCATAACATATATATGCAATAACAAGCATATGTAAGTATAAGGCTACACATGTTGTGTGGCAGATATATACGCAACAGATTGAATAAACAAAGGTGAAGAAAAATGAGAACTACAACAATTGCACTCCTGCTTGCAGCACTTGTCCTTGGTACATTTGGGGCCGGTGTCGTAAGCGCAGGAACGAATGACGCTCAAACCGGCAATAGCTGGTATGACTGGATGGCAGACCACATGGGATTTGGCAGAGGCTATGGCTATGGCATGATGG
>JAFCZU010000206.1 GCA_019314185.1 Deltaproteobacteria bacterium
TGCAAACGGCATCCTGGCTACAGGCTTGAATTATCCGGTCGTTCCTAAAGGCGACGAGGAAATCCGTTTTCAGCTTGCGGCCGATCATACCGAAAAGGATATCGATTACGTCCTCGAGGTGTTAAGGCGATTCAAGGGGCAGTAGAAAACAATTTATACCTCGGAAAATCACAAATTGCGCTTTTTTCGGTGAGCAATGAGCATCAAGAGCAAGGCGAGAAGTCGCGCAGGCTATTGCAAGCCTGAGCAACGCTGCTATTGATGTTCATGAGCAGGGGGCGCAGTTTTTTTCATTATGAAATCTGCATACAGATCATCATTATATGTCCAATTAGTAAAGCCCGTCCCCTCATAACTGTCCCAGAGAAGACAAAGTTGGTTCGGTTCAGCAAGCCGATATTTCGACAGAAATTGGCAAGAGGAAGCGGGGTATTCGATTTTCTCGGATTCACCCACTACTGGGCCAAATCACGTAAGGGCTTTTGGGTCATCAAGCGGAAGACAAATGGCAAACGGCTTCACCGGTTTGTAAAGGGCATCTGGCAATGGTGTCGAGAGAATCGTCACGAGCCACTCAATGAGCAGTACAAGACGCTATGTTCCAAGCTATGGTATTCGCAGCAACTTTAAAGCCCTCGAAATACTTTTCGAGGAAGTGAAACGGGCGTGGCGGTACTGGTTGAGCAGGCATAGCCATAAAGGCCACATAAACTGGGGGAAGTTCGTTAGCTCTATAATTGGCAAGATGCCGCTTCCGCGTCCACGAATCATCCACAACATCTAATCGGCAGGGCAGCAAAGTTATGCGCCTAATTGGGTATCGCCTGTCTAGTTGTTCGTTGGCGTAGAGCCTATGGCTACCGAGGAACTGGATGAGGGAAACCTTCAAGTCCGGCTCTGTGGGGGAGCGGCGGGCAACCGATGCTTCTACCCGGAAAAACCGACCGTCCGGGATTAAAGGGGGGCTTGCGGAAACGTGGGCTATGGCGGAACTAGGAACCTGCCGCACATACCGAAAGGGTGCGTGTCGGAAACACTCTGCCTAAGGTTGAGCGCGCCGTATTTCTACCCGACCTGAAATGTTCGAAATGTTCCCCGAAATGTTCTCCCCATAGATCCACCTTTTTGCCTTACTCAGGCCGGATACAAATTCCATCAGTACCGGATAACGGCATGCCTCCTGTATTCTTCAAAGTGATTGCCGCTCAGAGTTGCCGTGCTATTATTCATTATTCAGTATTCGTTTTTTCATATCTCTCCTCCCATCTCTCCATTGCTTTAACTATCCGCCACAATGACAACATTATCTTCGCCGTGAATCAGTGTCCCGTCAAAAGTTGAAGCCTCAAGCTCGGCAATGGATTCTCCCGTTTCAATCATAAATTCAGCCGTAATGACATAACAGACCAAATCCACCAATTCGTCTCCATTGACGTCATCTTCACGAACAAGAGCGCTGTCGCCTTGACCAATGATTTTCACCGCAGCACCTGCAAGGGTAACTGTGTCCGGATCGACCGTGGTGGCATCAAAATTTTCGGAACTGAGAATGGCAACAGGTATAACCCCAGCCGAACTGAGGTTGATGTGGTTCAGCTCACTGCCGGGTTTGATGTCGATTTCAACCTCCAATTGCTTGATCAGATAGAAATCAACTTCAACTATTGATTGATCGATAAGGTTGGCAGGTTTCGTTTCAGCGTCCACCCGGTGATCGTCAGGCTTGACAATATGGACCTGATACTCGCCCACGGGAATATTTTCAAAAAGATAGTAGCCTGTTAGGCATGTATTTCGGGTGTCCAGCAAGGTTGTTCCACTTGAATCATACAGCTCGATCACAATATTGCCGACTCCGCCCCAGGGATCGGTTACCTGGCCTGTGATCGCCCCACAGAAGCACTCCAAGTCACCGACGATGATGGCCCTGGTAGCGGCGTTGTTCAGCATGTTACTCTCGACATAGCTCTGGTCAATCTCTATCTCGACTACATAGATGCCTTCATTCAGGTTCCTCCAGCTGGCATAGACATAGCGGGAGCCAAAGTCTGGAGGTCCGACTGAAAGACTATCGATTATGGTTTCTCCGATTTTCATCTTCGGAGTACCTGGATAAGTTGCATAAAAGTTTATGGGCACGTTCAAAGCGACAAGGGCGGTACTTGTGGCCCAGTAATTGATTTCTGCAAAAATGGTAATATCGTCACCTTCTTCTGGGTTGAATTCGGAAAAATGGATGTTTTCAGAGAAGACTCGAAGATCGGATTCTAAAATCGGTGCATTGACAGGAAGCTCTGACCAGACCCAGATCCAGGTGCCGTCGGCAGGAACAAAGACCCAGGTCCCTTCGCCATAGCTGGGCACTGGAAATTGTGAAACAGGAAGGGGAGGAGGTTCTATCACCGAAAACGCCAGTTCGCGCTCTCCGGTAAGAGTCTCATCAGTCACTGTCATGGAAAGCTGATAGTCGCCGGTGATCGCCGGGGCCTGGAGCGTTTTGGAAAAATATCCGTTTATATCAGTATGAATACCGCCGTATACCCATTCGCTGCCGGCAGTATCCCTGATCGTAATCTGGACGGAACCGCCTTGCACGACATAATTCGTATATCTAACTCCATCGATATATATGTCATATGCCGCCCGTCCTGATACAGTGAAAAGACCATTTGTATAGACCGTTGAAGGCAAGCTGCCGGTGACGAGAATAGTTCCACAAACAGGAACCGGGTCTCCCAGCCTGATTATCTGGCTGGCCTTGTTATTGTCTTCATCGTATTCCTCTATTACATCTGCATAATCAACCACAACTTGGATCAGGTGTTCCCCAGCCGTGGTGATGGGAGCCGTGATAAATGCATTTCTCGCCCCTCCCGCCGGCACGTCGGCCAGGGTAGCTTCACCAAGCAGGTTACCAAATTCATAGAACCGCACCTGAACGTTCGATGCGGCCACAAGACCATCATTATGTACCAAAGTTCCAATACTAACTGATTCGCCAAGAGTATAATCGATGAGCTGAATATCCTGAGCGCTGATGCTCAGATCCGGCATACTTTCCGCACCTTGCTCCACGACTACAATGCTGATGTTGGAGTAAAGCACCCCATCGTTTTCGACCGTCACTTTCAGGAGCACGTCATCATACCTCCCGACAGTCTCACCAGCGTTTACGACAATGGGAATGTCTTGAACGGCTCCCGGGGCAATCGTTATCGGCCCCTGTTGTGTCAGCGAAACAGTGATGTCTTGGTGGGGATTGATTACTTCCAGCGTGACGGATTGAGAATCCGTACCTCTATTGAAAAGCTGTACCTGGAATTTTTTTTGCGTATTCTGTTCAATGACAAACTCGTAATTTGCCGGCAGCTTGATGGTCTCACCCATCCATCCGTTGACAGATTGCAGAAGCACGCGCCGGTCGACGGACAGTTCCAGTGGGATGGTGGTGCCGTTCGCCGATGTGGCCACCCACGAACTGACTCCTAAAAACTCATTGCCCAAAGAACCATCGACATCGCTAAACGAGACCAGCATTGACCAGGGGTCGTCAAGCGCACCGATCACTACACCGTCTGTGCAGCACTCGTACCAAAAGTGGTGGATTTGGAATATGTCAGGGCCGAACAAGTTGCCAACTCGAAGCCTGTCGTCAACGTCGTCCTCCAGCAGCCTTGCAGCGCCATCCGGATCACCGGAGAGCTCAAACCGCATCTGGGCTCTCCCTCCGTCCCCGTCATAGGGTTTGTCGTGGACGACAAAAAGCGACAAGCCGTCACTTGTGTCCACAAGGAAGAACTGAGTCGTATCTGCAAGCGAAGGCGTTACCGAACCATTGTACGAACCATTATACTGATATACTTCTGCGGCAGTGGATTCCGTTTGATCGAACACTTCAATATGCCCCAGAAAATTCTCATCAAAATCACCCGCCCCTGGAGAACTCTCCTGCCATACCGCAACCTCAGTCTGAGCCCAGAGTGCAAACGGAGCTGCGGTTAGCAATAGAGAAAAAACTATTATGAATAGCCTTTTCATGGGTAACCTCCTCAAAGATAGTAGTAATCTAGCCAAGCTAAAAGAGGACACGCCCTGAGTGCCTGTTACCGATAGCTGCGCAGCGGACAGGAGGAGGCGTTGCCTCCTCCTCAAAGCATCCAACAGATCACTCATTCTATAATGTCAATACTGTCGAATGTCCGTCCGCCTCGGACCGGCCATACACAGAGGTGGTCGGTCTTGTCCGTGTTGGTCGCGCCGCCGCCGGAGAGGGCCACGAACTTCGCTTTGGCTGTAACCTCTACGTTCGCAGTAGACGACCAATACCTTACCGGCTGCACGCCACTAAACGAGTCGCCTTCGCTCCACTGACCTGTCCCATCAGCATTGGACAGACTTGGATAAGCATAGCCATAATGCATCAGGCTCAGCAGCTCCTTCACATTCGGCAAACGCCAGTCACCGGGCACACTTCCGTCCGTGAGATCGCAGCTTTCATCGGCCAGTTGGTTGGCGTCAGACAGGGCCTCATACCAAGTTCTTCCTCCAAAGCAATTCGCGTTCTTCAGCCAGATCAACCTTGTCAGGTTGTCGGTTACCGTGCCGTCGCCGTTGTCGGTGAATCGAGGAGAAGGCAGGTCCACACCCGCTTGATATTCCCCATCGTCTCCTACAGCATAGGATACGGTCTGGCCGGTCTTCTCAACAAAGGCCGGGGGCCCGGCCATTGCCGTTCCAGGCAAAATGACCGCCATGGAGAACACAAAGGCCACGAAAAGTGCCAATACCAACGTTGATTCGCGCTGTTTTTTCATCTTTCCTTCCTCCTTTCTTTAAAAAGTTTGTAAGTTGCCGCAGTGCCGACGCCCATCCACACAAAGAAGTAGTGGACAACGCTCTGTCTTTGGTATTTTTGGTAATTTTGCCTTCCAAAAATTGACATCCAATGATTTCTGTATGTTACAATCTACCAGATATCGAACTTAGCTGATACGATGGTTCATGTGGGTGAAAATGTGCGATAGACTTTCAGATAATTCATTTCACAAGGCCAGAAGGAGGAAGGCGTATTCGTTATACGTCAACGACTGATAACGCACTGAAATGAATTATCTGAAAGTCTATACATGCAAAAGTAGGTCGATAAGAAATCCCTCAACTTTGGCAAACATTACCAAGAAAATTGGCGGGTATCAGAAATTAATTCATGACTGGAAAGAGAGTTAGCCTCGCTGCAGCAGGAAGTCTGATTCGCTTTTTGCCAAAATGATATTTTCGAAGACCTCGATAAATATTGCGTAATTATCTGTAACGTTTTGGTCATTTGATATTCGAATTTTGATATTGTTTCGGATTTAGATATTCGGATTTCGCATTTAAGTATCTTGAAAAGACTTCTAATTGACTAAGTTGTAATCTACTTTGACGTTTCCCTGTGCCCTTATCAAAGGCGTGTAGGTCAACTTATTTTTTTAATATAGCTATTCTGATATGCAGGGATCAATCGACATAAATACGTATTTATATATAAGTAGAACGATGTATAACCAAATTGAGCGATTGTTTAGATTGCCGCAGATTCAAGGCGAAGCGCATGAAGCCATAGTGCACGATTGCGAAAGCGCTTCAACGTAGAAAATGCGGAAAAATAGTCGATATCGAAGAGTTTAAAATTGAGCTATATTTTTTTATCCTTCAAATCCAGCCATTGGATTGTAAGCTTAACACATGAAATTATTTGATAATCAATTGAATTTCCAGCTTAATTTCGCTCACTTTAGATTTTATGATGCCAGATTTAAATGTGAAGTCAATCTTGAAAGATTGGGGATATAATATGGATCAAATATCCATATTAGGGGACAAAAGGGGACATCCTAAATAGTCTGTTACCAAGGATGAAAAAGTGAATGCGGGTCGGGATAGAAATACGGCGCGCGCAACATTAGGTTAACCCATCTTTTCGAATAAAAAAAATAACTCCTATAATTACAGCAAGTTACTTTTTTAAAATCTTTATTATGGCACTACTTTTGTTCATTTTTTAGTTCCTTTTAACTCATTCATCTAATAGCTATAGTGCTGATTGTTG
>JAFCZU010000654.1 GCA_019314185.1 Deltaproteobacteria bacterium
GGGTTTACCTGACGTGAAGCTGCATGCCAACATACAATTCTTAAAACCCTTTGGCTTTTTTGATTACAACCATCTTCAGATGAATGCCTTTTGCGCTATTTCAGATAGCGGCACAATCAGTGAAGAATCTTCCATTCTTTCATTTCCGGCGATTACTGTGAGAAACGCTATGGAAAGGCCCGAAGCTTTGGATACAGGAAACATTATCTTGACGGGGTTAAATCCGGATACGATTATTCAGGCAATTAAAGTGGTGACGGAAGAAAAGGGTTCTCTGGGGAAATATCCTATTCCGGAAGAGTATGAAATTGAAAATGTATCGCAAAGAGTGGTCAAGCTGATCATTGGGACTGCAAAGTTGAGTAATATGTGGGATGGGATAAATTGAAATGAACCAGAAGATATCTTCCCCCGGAATGAGCAGCGCGGCAAAAAATGAAGAAAAATAATAGTGTGCTGATAATCACCGAACGTTTTTATCCGGAAGAGTTCGGGATTAATGGGTTGGCACAAGCCTGGCAAGCTAAAGGCTATGAAGTAGCCATATTAACACAAGCTCCCAGTTATCCTTTTGACAGGGTGTATGAAGGATATAAAAATAAGCTCTTTCAAACTGAGAAGTGGCAGGGCATTAAAATTTATAGAGTATTTTCTTTGATGGGTTATAAAAGAGGTATGCTCTTAAAAGTACTGAATTATTTATGTTTTGCTTTTTTTGCGTCTTTAGTGTCCCTGTTTATAGGAAAAAAATATAACAGTGTTTTTGTTTACCATATTGGTCCTTTGACTCAAGCCATTCCCGCTGTACTTATTAAAAAGATTTTTGGAAGCAAATTTTATATTTGGACTTTAGATATATGGCCGGATTCAGTTTATGCCTATGGGCTTAAGAAGAGAGTTTTTTCGGGAAAGCTGTTGGATTCGTTCGTGAAAACCGTTTATAAGAACTGCGAGACAGTTTTTGTTTCTTGTAAAGGCTTCGCGCGAAAAATAGAAAAACATGTTCCAGACGCCAAAATAATCTTTTCTCCTCAATGGGCTCCTGATGATTTGAATTTTGATCAAGTAATGCCCCATGAGTCATTAAAAAAAGGTTTTAATTTTACATTTGCGGGTAATGTAGGAACAGTTCAGAATCTGGAGAATGTGATTAGGGGGTTTGCGCTCCTGCCAAAATCCAATGGCCAGATAAGATTAAATATCATTGGTGACGGCTCAAATCTGGAAACTCTGAAAAGAAGTATTGCAAATGTTCATTTTTGGGGACGAAAACCATTAAAGGAGATGCCAAAATGGTTTGAGGGCAGTGATGTTTTAATAATATCCCTAATCGACGAGCCAATATTTTCTTTAACAGTACCCGCAAAATTCCAGGCATATCTTGCATCCGGCAACCCAATTTATTGTGTGATGAAAGGGGAAGTTGCTGATTTAGTCGTCAACAATAAGATTGGTTTCGTTTCGCATCCCAATAATATTGACGACATAAAAGCAGGGTTCGAAAAATTTCTAAGCGTGCCAAAACACGAGTTGCAAGCATTTGGCAGTAATATGAAGTCACTTTTGGCCAATGAATATGATCGCAATAAGATTATAGAACAAATGACAGAAGAGATCTTTGGGTGATTGTCCACAAATTCAATCCACAGATTACGCAGAAAGATGGGTAAGGGTTTCCCTGTGTCAGGAGAGATGAATATTTTAATAACCGGCGCTGCCGGTTTTATTGGTAATGCACTCTGCAGGCGATTAGCCTCCGACAATAAAGTGGTCGGGGTGGATATTACTGGCCCTGTGGATAGGGCGCTTAATATTGCCTGGGAGAAGGCTGACCTGACTGATTCGGATTCTGTGGTCGCTATTTGTGAAAAGCATTTTCCGGATGTGGTTATTCACTGTGCCGGTATTGCGCATCAGAAGATCGGGGCGGTTGATTCTGCTACTTATATGCGGGTGAACAGTGAAGTTACTGAGAATCTTGCGAAGGCGGCTGGGGAGAGTAATCCCAACGTACTGTTCATCTTTCTCTCATCTGTATCTGTGTATGGCGAGCAGGGACAGGAGGCAGGAGACCGGAGGACGGAGGACGGAAAAGACGGAGACAGGAGAACGGAGACGGGAATATCGGAGGAGGGGGAATGTTGGCCTTCGAGTGATTATGCTGTGAGTAAGTTGGATGCGGAGAGGCGGTTGCGTGTTTTATATGATGAAGGAATTATTCGTGATTTGGTTATTTTGCGGTTGGCTCCGGTTTATGATCGGGACTGGAGTTTGAATCTTGATCGCAGGGTTTTTGCACCGGGGAAGCTGGCTTATCTTCGGTTTGGATCTGGATCGCAGAGGATGTCGGCATTGGCGCGGCCTAATTTGGTGGAGTTTATTGTTCACGTATTACAATCCGCGGATGAATGCGGACTGGATTCCGGCTTTCGCCGGAATGACGAGCAAGAGAACGGGAATGACGAGAAAGAAGACCGGAATGACAAGAATGAAGGCAGAAATGACAAGAATGAGGGTGTGTACGACAAAAGGCGGTGCTTGCGGGTCTTTAATGTTTGTGATGCGGAGGCTTATGAATTTAACAGGATTATTCGGGTCTTTAGGAAATCAGGGGTTCAGCCGGGCAGGCCTGTGATTACTGTTCCGTTGTCTTTTGTCTGGGTTGCGTCACGTCTGGCCGGAGTGATATTCAGAAACAAAAAGGAGTGGATTTATTCTTGTTATGATAAGCTGGCGTGTGATCTGGTTTTTGATAATGGGAGGATGATGGGGACGGGGTTTAGGGCGAAGCACTCTCTGGAAACAATCTTTGGTCCACAGATTACGCGGATTACACGGATTGAAAAATAATGGAAATAATCTTTGTAGGGCAATGAGGAATTGTGGTGAGTTTTTGGGGTTGTTTCAACATTCGTGAAATTAAATCTGCGAAAATCTGCGAAATCTGTGGATTGAAACGTTTTTTTGATCTGGTTATG
>JAFCZU010000207.1 GCA_019314185.1 Deltaproteobacteria bacterium
TCATTGCCGCAATCCTGCGTCAATATTTTCACCTTTTGGTTCTAAAGGCAAGTTCGACCTTATTAGGATGTTTTTTTGCAGAGATTGAACAACCTTGTCAATATTCTCAACTCCATTTCTGATTTCGTTCACTCCTTTTTTTGTAGATTTCGTGACTTCGGGTATATCTGCGCTGCCCTCTTCGAGGGCTTTCAGGATCTTTTTAATGCTTGAAATGCAATCTAATACCCCATCTCCGATTTTCTTAATCCTGACAAGGTTATCCTGGACATTATCCATTGCTTCAGGGGTCTTTGTAGTGGCATCGCCAATGTTTTCAAGTATGGCTCCAGCCTTATCAAGATCGTTTTGGATGGTTTCTAAAAGCGCTCTTGATTTCAGCAGACCTCCAACAGTGCCTTTGCCGGCTTTTATATTGCTTGCAACAGCTTCGAGATGAGAAATGGTTTTGTTGATATTGTCAATGGCTGTAAAGAATGGTCCATCAGGATCACGCATTATTTTTGTTATTTCCGATATATCCTGAACAGCCTGCACAACCATTTTAGCTGTTTTTTCCACCTGAAATTCCGCCATAATATCAGATATCTTTTTTTTCGCCTCGGATTTTATCTCTCCGCCTTCAGGAATAAATAAAGCATCATGGCTGCCGGGTTGTATGGAAACGTATTCAGATCCAATAAATGTCGGGCTTTCAACAATTGCAATAGAATCGATTCTGATCCTGGAAGAGTATTTCTCTAAAATAGCCAGCTTGACTTTTACCTTATTTCCATCAAGGGTAATTTCCTTTACTTTTCCAATATTAGCCTTAAATAGTTTTACAGAGGCATTGTCTTGAAGGTTATAGCTTTCATTAAATGTTGTATAATATATAATATATGTTTTAAACCAGTCTTTTCCCCTGCCGATTATTATTATTGCGGCCTGCAATTTTTTCTTTTTTACTGAAATCAATGTTCATAATAAAATCTATATAGTGTTAAGAATTAAAAATCAATGGTAACTACTCACGTAGTCAGGTTGCAACAGTTGTTAATCTTCCCCCTGATATCAATATGTTTCTGTTTGAAAATTCTTTAACAAAGTCTTTATCATGAGAGATAAAAACCAGTGGAAGTCCTGTTGATAATGTGTCTTTAATAATTTCCATAAACAGATCGAATTGAGAGCGCATAATAAAATTTTCCGGGTGTTCAATTAACAGTATTGCAGGTGACTTTGATAATTCACGGATTGCAATTGCGATTCGTAATTCTATTGGTCGAAGATCTCCGGGACGCAGATCGAGTTTATCGTAAATGTTAAAATTGATGCACAGTTCCGTTGTTTTTTTGTCGATATCTAATAAGAGTGAATTTTCAAAATAGTATCTCATTAAAAGAAGGTTTTCTCTGATGCTTAAGTTTCTTATCAAAGCTGCATCTGATGCGATATAGCCTACTTGCTTCTTGTACGAAAGAAGCTGTTTGTCGTTTGAGAAATCAAGATTCTTGCCCATAAATCTATAAGTTCCCTTTAAAGGACGGACAAGTGTTGCAATAGCTTTAAGCAATAAATGAGCATCATCTGGCGAATCTGCATCTATGGAGCAGATATCACTTTCTGATATGGAAAAATAGAATCCATTAAGGCCATTGCCTGTTCCGATCTGCAAAAGAGTATAATCTGAAAGTTCGATTAATTGCATTTGAACCTTGAACCCTGAACCTGAAACCGATGACTTTAGATAGCAACGACTATAATTGAGGAATTGCGAATTTAGGAATTGAAGGTATTCTGCTAATTTCAATTTCTCAATTTCTCAATTCCTCAATTCCTTAATCCCTCAATCCCTCACATATAAAAGACTGCTGATATTATGACATTTATTATCAGGCAGTAAAAAAAACACTCGATAGCTGCGCCTGAGGTTATAGATGGCAGCCTGGTTATATTTTTTATTTTGCTGAATCCATGATAGAGGCATGTGACAGTAATAGTAATTCCAAAGCATATTGCTTTAAAAATACCCACAGTAATATCTGTTGGAGTTATAGCTTTTCCGATCTGGGAAAGCAGGTTGCCCATTGGGATATGCGTAAAACTCCATATTATAGCATACCCTCCGACAATAGCAATAACGTCAAAAATTATAAAAAGGCAAATCATAGCAGTAGTGATGCCTATTAATCTTGGCAGACAAACAACCCGAACCGGATCAAGACCGGTCATTTCGATGGTGTCAATTTCATGAAAAACATTCATGTATCCAATCTCAATTGTTACTGAAGTGGCTGATCTCAATATTACAAACAGCGCCGTAATTCCCGGGCCCAGCTCTCTCACAATTAATAGAACAATTGTTTTTCCCAGGTCGTATTGATTTGAAATCTTTGCAAACTGAATAATTAACATACTCCCGACAATAAGAGCGACTGGGATAATGATTGGAAGGGCCTGAACCGCTGTAAAATAAATCTGCTCCAGAATAATTCTTCTAACCAGGACTCTACCCTCTTTGGGCCTTTTAAAGATCAGCCGGCCTATTCTGTAAGTAAAGGCAAACAGATCCAGGATGCGGTTGACAGAGTTTATGGTTTTCCTGCCTATGAAGCCTGTTATATGATCCATTATTGCCTTGCAAGATATGCGGGGAAAAGTTTGTATTATCGGTCTATTGTTGACTTATATGAGACATTACAATATAAAAAGTAAAAAGGTCAACACAATATACTAACTCTGATGAACTCGTAAAAAGCCGATTTTGTTCACTTCATGACCATTTTGGGCGCAATTGAAATGTTCATCTAAAAATGCAAGAACTCGGCCTAACGGCCTCAAACAGCTTGCATTTCTTGACGATGAACATCTTAATTGCTTTTTTTCCAAAACGCTCAAAGCCGTTCACAAAAGACTTTTTACGAGATCGTCAACTCTTATCTATTGGTTTTCTATGAAAAAGTTTTTCAACCTGCGTCCTTTTCTTATCACTCTTTTTGCCGTCTTTGTCTGCATTTTCGGTTATTTAAAGGGCGTCCCCTTTCTTGATCTTATGGAATTAAAAACTATTGATTTAAGATTCGAATCCAGGGGGAGAATTACGCCGAGCCCTGATGTGGTTTTAGCGGTAATAGATGAAAAGAGCATTAATAAGGAAGGAAAATGGATATGGCCAAGATCGAAGATAGCAAAGCTTGTCACAAAACTTTCAAAAGCAGGCGCCAAAGTCATAGCTTTTGATATTGGATTTCTTGAACCTGACGACAAAAGAATCATTCAGGTGATAAATAAAATAGAAAATAAAGTAAATGATCTTCATATCCAAGAACCCGGGATCAAAGATTATCTTGAAAATCTTAAAGCGCAGGTCGATAATGATAAGCTTTTGGCCGATGCCATAAGGAATTCCCGTTCCAAAGTTGTGTTAGGGTATTTTTTTCAAATGGAGCGGGCGGTATTAGAGCATGCAAGCGAGCAGGAGATAAGCGCTCATCAAAAGAATGTTGCTGGTTCAAAATATAAAATTGTTCGTTACAAATCAGGTGATGCGCAAAACATACCTCTTATTGAAGCAATAATGCCTCAATCTAACATTGAGACGATCTCAACCGCCAGCAAATATTCAGGATTCTTCAATATGATGCCTGACAAGGATGGAGTTGTCAGATGGATGCCTGCTGTTTTCAAGTGTAATGGGGCGCTATATGCGCCTTTGTCGCTGATTGCTGCAAGCGCCTATTTGGATGCTCCCATGTCTGTTAAAATAGCCGAACATGGTGTGGAAGAGGTGCAGATTGGCAGGCTGTCTATACCAACAGATGAGCTGGGAAGAGTTTTAATAAATTATCGAGGTGAAGAAAAAACCTTTCCGCATATTTCGATTACAGACATATTAAATGAAAAAATTCCTGATAATATTTTAAAAGACAAGATTGTAATGGTTGGCGCTACCGCTGTTGGTATATTTGATTTGCGGGTCACTCCATTTGGAAATGTTTTTCCGGGTCTTGAAATTCATGCAAATGTTATAGATGCTATTTTATCAAAGGATTTTATGTATCAGCCGGCATGGGCGGCTATCTTTGATATAATGGCTATAATAGCTGCGGGGATTTTTCTTGCGATTGTGCTTCCTGAAACAGGCGGTATCGGCGGCGCAATAGCTGCTTCCTCACTTTTTATAACCTATATTTTGCTGTGCCGGCATCTATTTTCTTCAAATGGATTAATTCTTAATCTTATTTATCCCCTCATTTTAATAATCACAGTATATATAAGTATTACCACCTATAAATATTTTACTGAGTCCAGGCAAAAAAGGTTTATTAAAAATGCTTTTTCAACATATCTTGCTCCAGCAGTGGTCAAACAGCTTATAGAATCTCCTGAAAAACTTGTGCTGGGTGGTGAGCAACGTGTAATTACAGCATTTTTTTCAGATGTTCAGGGATTTACAAGTATTTCTGAAAATCTAACGCCACATGACCTGGTTGAACTTTTAAATGAATTTTTAACAGAGATGACAGACATAATTTTGCGACATAAAGGAACAGTGGATAAATTTGAAGGCGATGCCATTATTGCTTTTTTCGGAGCGCCCAACGAGCTTGAAAATCAGGAGCAAGTAGCCTGTAATGCCTGTATAGAGATGCAGAAAAGGCTGTCAGAACTCAGGATAAAATGGAAAGCTGAAGGAAAGCCCGAACTTAAGATGCGGATCGGTCTTTGCACCGGTCAGGCCGTTGTGGGCAACATGGGATCAAAAACACGCATGGATTATACAATGATGGGTGATACGGTTAATACTGCGGCAAGGCTTGAGGGTGTTAACAAAATTTACGGGATTTATACCCTTGTCAGTGACTCAACTTTTAAGGCAACAGACGGCAGCATTGTTGCGAGGGAAATAGATTCTATAAATGTTGTTGGAAAAAAAGAGCCGATAACAGTTTATCAACTTTTAGGTTATCCTGATGATATTGATGAACGCACGAGTAAGACAACAGAAAATTACTCCAACGGTCTTTATGCATACAGGAATCAGGATTGGGAAAAAGCCGGAAGTTTTTTTAAAGCAGCGTTAGAGCTGACATCTGACGACGGTCCAAGCAAAACCATGCTGCTCAGGTGTGAAGAATATAAAATTAATCCTCCTCCGGAAGATTGGGATGGGGCATTTACCATGAAAACAAAATAGGGTGAGGGATTCAGACGGACTGAAGACCGAAGGTTGTCAGAACATTTTATGCCTTCAACAAAACAAAGGAGAGCCGGTCAATGAAAAAATATCCCATTGGAATCCAGAGTTTTGAAAAAATAAGATCAAGTAATTTCTATTACGTGGATAAAACCGAGTTTGTTTATAATCTAATTAAAGAAGAATCCGGTTATTATTTTCTCTCCCGTCCCAGAAGATTCGGGAAAAGCCTGTTTCTGGACACATTGCACCAGGCATTTGCAGGCAGGAAAGAATATTTTAAAGGTCTGTTTCTTGAAAACAACTGGAACTGGGATGAACAATTTCCCGTGTTGCATATCAGTTTTGGAGCTGGCATCTTCAAGGACATTGACAGCCTGAATTTGCGTTTTAATTATCTTCTTACACGGTTTGCAGAAGAATATAAGGTTAAGTTAAAAGAAAAAAATATAAGCGACAGGTTTGATGAACTTGTCAGAAAAATATCTGAAAAACAGAATCAAAAAGTTGTAATACTGATAGATGAATACGACAAACCGATCCTCGATAATATAGATAAACTTGAAACAGCCATTGAGATCAGAGAAGAATTGAAGAATTTCTATTCTGTTATCAAGGATCTGGACAGCTATCTCCAGTTTGTATTTTTAACCGGAGTCTCCAGGTTCAGCAAGGTGAGTATTTTCAGCGGGCTGAATAATCTTGAAGATATCAGCCTTGGTCGTCGCTATTCAGCAATTTGCGGTTATACCCAAAACGAGCTTGAATCTGTATTCAAAGAACCTCTTAAAAGCGTTGATTTGAATGCAATCAAAGAGTGGTACAATGGTTATAATTTTCTTGGAGAACCTGTTTACAATCCATTTGATGTTCTGCTTTATTTAAAAACAGGCGAATTCCGAAACTACTGGTTTGAAACAGGCACACCATCTTTTTTGATAAAACTTATTCAGGATAGAAAATATTATGTTCCGGATCTTGAGTCTTTTAATGCAGGAGATGAAATGCTGGACAGTTTTGAGATTGACAATCTATCTCTTGAGACTATTCTTTTTCAGACAGGCTATGTTACCATAAAAAATCAGTCTAAACTCGATTCTGAATATGTTTACACGCTCTCATACCCTAATCTTGAAGTTAAAAAAAGCCTGAACAGATATATTCTTAAATCTCTCAGCCAGGTCTCTATCTCCCATAGAACAAAAACCTGGATTAATATTAGAAAAGCCCTTGCCACAGGTGATCTTGAAAGCGTAAATGAAAATTTCCATTCCTTTTTTGCTTCAATCCCTCATGACTGGTACAGAAAAAACAAAATTTCAGAATATGAAGGATATTATGCGTCAATTTTTTATGCATATTTTACTGCGACAGGCCTTGATGTAATAGCTGAAGACACCACCAATCAAGGGAGAATTGATTTAACAATAAAATGTGATGATAAAATTTATATAATTGAGTTCAAGGTGGTTGAGGTCGATAAAACCAAAGGAACCGCCCTTGAGCAGATAAAAAAGAAAAAGTATTCTGAAAAATACCGGCAAAAAGGGAAGAAAATCTATCTTGTCGGAATAGAATTCAGCAAAGATGATAAAAATATAAAAAATTTTATGTGGGAGGAGGAAGTTGGAGCCTCTGGGTAAGGAACGAGGATGAAACATGCT
>JAFCZU010000020.1 GCA_019314185.1 Deltaproteobacteria bacterium
GGTGGCGGCCATTGCAAATCCTGCGTTGATGTAATCGAGCAGGAAGGGAAGTACCGAATTGCAGGCATTGTGGATCTGCCGGAAAAGTTGCATCAGAAGGTGCTTGGCTATGAAGTCATTGCAACAGATGATGACCTGCCACGCCTTGTAAATGAATATGAAAACTTTCTGATTACCCTGGGTCAGATCAAAAGCCCGGATAAGCGGATAAGGATTTTTCAAATTCTGAAAGAATCAGAGGCAAAACTACCTGTAATCATTTCACCCATTGCCTATGTGTCAAAACATGCAAAAATAGGAGCCGGGACGATAATAATGCATCACGCCCTGATTAATGCCGGAGCAAAGATCGGCAGCAACTGCATTATAAACAGCAAAGCCTTGATTGAGCATGATGCAATCGTCGGTGACCATTGCCATATTGCAACTGGCGCCGTTATCAACGGAGGAACGGTAATTTCAGCTAAAACATTTGTGGGAAGCAATGCAATGGCAAAGGAATATATTGAGATAGGAGAGCAAACTGTTATTGGGGGGGGGGTGAGCGTGCTGCAAAGTGTATCGCCCAGAAACATCCTCAAAAACAGATAAAGCTTGCCATATTTGGGGCATCTGGCTTCTCACGAGAAACCGCTGATATCTTTCTAAGCTTCAATACAGCAGAAGTGGTTTATATTGATTTGAATCCTGATGGAGATACTTATTTTGATTTTCCAATCGTTTCAGAGGGAGAAATTCCACGATTGGAAAATGAAGGTTTTGTTTTTGTAATCGGTTTGGGAAAGAACAAGCTCAGGAAGAAAATATTTGAAAGATATAGCCATCTTTCTTTTCCTAATATAATTCATGTATCTGCGAGTATGGGGTTTAAACAAGTCGAAGCGATAAACGACAAAAAAGGTAATATTATCACAGCAGGAGCCCGTTTCACTAACAACATTAAAATGGGCAATTTTGGGATTTTCAATCTCAACTGCACTATAGGACACGATTGCATTATCGAAGATTTTGTGAATATAGCTCCTGGAGCCAATATCTCTGGAAATGTTTGCCTTAAGAAAGCTGCCTATATTGGGACAAATGCCGCTGTTTTACAGGGGAAATCAATGGATTCTAAAATAACAATCGGTGAGTTTGCAACGGTCGGATCCGGAGCAGTAGTCACCAAAGATGTGCAGGATCACACAACTGTGGTCGGGATACCGGCAAAACCATTAAGGTGTATATAGATGAAACTGTTACCTTTGAGCTTCTATGCTTTCATTTCTATCCGCCAATAAAGAAAGGATTTCAATAAACTATGCCAGACAAAGTTTTAATAGTGGCGCCACATCCCGATGATGAGACATTGGGCTGTGGGGGAACTTTATTAAAGCATAAGAATAATGGTGATAAGATTTATTGGATGATTGTTACCAATATTCAGAGCGAAAATGGATGGCCTGAGGAAAGGGTGCGGAAAAGACAAAAAGAAATCCATCAAGTTGCGGATATGTATAGTTTTGAGAAAATCTTCAAACTGGATTTTCCGACCACAATGCTGGATGCAATTCCCTATAATGATCTTATTGCTAAAATGTCTGTCGTTATTCAGGAAGTAAAACCTTCGATTGTTTATCTTCCAAATCGTAGCGATGTCCATACTGACCATCAGGTTACTTTTAAAGCCGCTGTCAGTTGCTGTAAAAATTTCCGAGCGCCATTTATTAGAAAAATTCTAATGTATGAATGTCTGTCGGAAACCGAATTTGCTCCCGCACTTACTGAGTGTGCTTTTGTGCCTAACGTGTTTGTCGATATAAGTGAATATTTTTGTCAGAAGCTTGAAATTTTCAAAGTGTATACTTCAGAAGTTATGGAGCCACCATTTCCAAGAAGTATAGAGACTGTTACCAGCTTTGCTCAATACAGAGGCAGTAGGATTGGAAAAGAATATGGAGAGGCTTTTTATCTGTTGTTTGAAAAAAATACTTGATCACGGGGGCGGGTGTTTATGAAAGTAGCGTTTATCGGTTGTGTACAATTTAGTTTTGCGGCTTTAAGCCGGTTGCTTTCCTTCAATAATCACGATCTTGAAATCGTGGGTGTTATAACCAGGGAAAGTTCCACTTTTAATGCTGATTTTGCATCGCTTGCTCCGTTGGCAAAGGAAAACAATATCCCGTGTTTCATTGCTGAGAGGAATGACCAACAAGAGATGTTAAACTGGTTAAAGAGGCTTTCACCGGATGTAATTTACTGTTTTGGCTGGGCGTATCTACTCAAAGAGCCTATATTAAGACTACCGAGACTTGGTGTTGTGGGATATCACCCTGCGGCTTTGCCTCAAAACAGAGGTCGTCACCCAATTATATGGGCATTGACTCTTGGTTTGCAGAAAACAGCTTCAACGTTCTTCTTCATGGATGAGGGCGCAGATTCCGGTGATATCCTGAGCCAACGATTTTTGTCGATCCTTGCTTCTGATGACGCATCTACGCTTTATCAAAAACTTACAGAAACTGCGTGCAAACAAATAGCTGAATTCACGCCACAGTTGATTGCGGGAAATTTTAAACGACTGGCGCAAGACCATTCTAAAGCCAATTACTGGCGTAAGCGAAACAAGGCTGACGGGGAAATTGACTGGAAAATGTCTGCCAGATGTATCCATAATTTGGTAAGGGCGTTGACCCGGCCGTATGTCGGGGCTCATTTCATCTGTGGCGGGAAAGATGTAAAAGTCTGGAAAACAGAGTTGGGAAAAGACACACCACGGAGGTATGAAAATATAGAACCGGGCGAGATATTAGAAATTGAGGGCACAAAAATTATCGTTAAATGTGGAGACGGACTGTTGAAATTAATAGAGTATGATTGCAGCCTGCCCTTGAAAGTTGGGGATTATCTATGAAGCTGCGAGGGATAGTTAATGGATACAGCGGTATTTAGTGTTGTCTACCCCGGTGTGGAAACCTATTTTTCAGAATTTTTGAGCACATTGTCTAAGCAAACAGACAGAAACTTCACGCTCTTTTTAATAAACGATGGGCTGTCAAATATTGAAGACTTTCTAAAAAAAGCTGACCTTGATGTAAAGGTTAAAGATGCGGGGGGATTGCCTGCGGCTCTCAGGAAGATAGGTATCAGGTGGGTACAGGAGTCGGGTGCAAAAATCATAATTTTTGCTGATTCGGATGACTACTTTGCAAAAAACCGTGTTGAAATATCCAGAGATATGCTGGTCGAATATGATCTGGTATTTAATGAACTTGTTCTAACAGGCAAGGAAGTTACAGATTCCACACCAATGCTTGAAACATATTTTAGTGATGGAGAAATAGTTTCTTGTAAGCATATCAAGACGGCCAACTGCATGGGACTGACAAATACAGCACTAAGGGTAAATAGCATTCCCTCTTATTTTGATCAAATACCGGAGAATATCATCGCTTTTGACTGGGCCTTGTTTTCCCTGTGTCTTCATGCCGGTGCAATGGGAGTATTCACAAAAAAGACTGTAACTTACTACAGGCAGCATGGTAATAATCTTGCGTCTCCTAATTCTTTTACAGAAGTACAGATTTTGCGTGGAGTGCAGGTAAAACAGGATCATTATCAGATGCTTTCCAGGTTTTATGAAAAATATGTTCCCATGGCGGATATGTTTGAAAAGTTGCTGACGCAATTGCAATCCGATGGGACACTAAGACAAAAGTACTGCCAGGCTGTGCGAAAACACGCCACTGCATTGCCGCTGTGGTGGGAACCCATTAAGTTATTGAAGGAGCTGGAATTATGAAGTTAGGCAATCGGGAAGTTAAAGATTTTAGCATACCCTATATAATCGCGGAAATTGGAGCTAATCATAACGGGGATATGGAGCTAGCTATAAAAATGATTGATGTGGCTAAATCATGCGGGTGTGATGCAGTAAAATTCCAGTCATGGACACCTGATTCCTTAGTTGCTCAGGAAGAATACGATCGTAATCAGCAATACGATGATTCGCCCCAAAAGCATTTCGGTTCGTTAAAAGAGATGGTGGAAAAATACTATCTGCGACCGGAACAGCACCATGAATTGAAGCGTTACTGTGATAAGATAGGGATCGAGTTTTGCTCTACAGCTTTTTCTGAGGGCGAAACTGATCTTCTGGAAGAATTAGAGGTGCCTTTTTATAAGATCGCTTCCATGGATATAAACAATCCAATATTATTGAAACATGTTGCCGAAAAAGGCAAACCAATCATTCTGTCAACCGGTATGTCAACTCTGGCTGAGATTGAAAATGCTATAAAAATAATTGAGAGCAAAGGGAATCATCAGATTATATTGCTCCACTGCATTGCCATATATCCACCTGCGTATGAGGATATCAATTTGAATAATATCCCTATGCTTCGGCAGATGTTCGGCTACCCCGTAGGTTTTTCAGATCATACGATTGGTATTTCTATACCGCTCGCTTCAGTAGTATTGGGGAGCTGCGTGATTGAAAAACATTTCACGCTTGATAAAAACATGCCGGGTTGGGATCACGAAGTTTCCGCCAATCCTGAAGAGATGAAAGTGATAGTTGAAGAATCACGAAATATTGCCAAAGCGTTGGGAACCTATCGCCGTGTTGTAAATCAGGCTGAGGAAGAAAAGAAGCTCAAATTCAGGCGTAGTGTTGTGGCAAGCAAAGACTTGGGAAAGGACCATGTTCTTACATCTGAAGATTTGGTATTTAAGCGTCCAGGAACAGGAATACGACCGGATGAGGTACATTATGTGATTGGACGAACCCTGAAAAAAGATGTTTCCCGTGATGCACTGGTACGCTGGGAATATCTGTACTGATCAAAAGGAGGAAAAAAGTATTATGAACAAGACTGTCCGGATCGGTGATAAAAAAATTGGTGATGGAGAAGATACTTTTATAGTGTTTGAACTCGGAGTGTGCCACGAGCAAAATGTCGAACTTGCAGAGCACTTTATTGAAGTTGCACACAAGGTAGGAGCGGATGCTGTAAAAGTGGAATCATTCCAGTCGGATGAACTATTAATAGACAGAACCATAGAGCATGAATACGGAACAGTAAAAGGTGTAAAGCAAGAAAACTATTACCAACTCTGCCAGCGGCTTGAGCTGAGTTATGATGATTATGATAGGCTTAAGAAAAAAGCGGATGAGCTTGGAATCCTTTTTTTTTCTACAGTTCATAATAAACGCAGTGCGGATTTTATGGAAAGGATCGGTGTTTGTGCATTCAAAACTGCTTCTCCAGACGTAATCAATTATCCTCTATTGCGATATTTGGCAGGGAAAGGTTTGCCTGTTTTTATGGATACAGGCGCTTCTTTTGTAAGCGAAATAGATCGGGCAGTTATTGTCCTTGAGAATGCAGGGGCAAAAGACTTGATTATAATGCACAATCCTTCAGGGTATCCTGCGCCACCTGAAAAAACCGACCTGAGGATGATGCCCCAGATAAAAGCCCTCTTCAATATTCCAGTTGGGCTTTCCTGTCATACACCGGGTTTTGACATGGTTGTTGCGTCTGTGGCTTTAGGAGCTAATGTTATTGAAAAGCCGATTTCAAGAAATAAAGAGTTGGAAAGCCCTGAGCACATATTTTCTTTTTTAGATACAGAAGCAGAAGAATTCATGGCAAAAATAAAGACTACCGAAATTTCCCTCGGAAATAATAGAAGAACTGTTGTGAATGAAAAATCTCTGCCTCGTTTTATAGGGCGAAGGGGAATTTATGCAGCTAAAGATTTAAAAAAAGGCGATATTATAAAAGAAGAAAATATTGTACTTGCTAAACCTTGGAAAGGGATTTCAGTTGAGTATATAGATAATGTTCTTGGAAAAAAGGTAAGAAATTTTTTAAAGAAACATAAGCCCATAAACTGGGGAGATATTGAATGATCAAAATGTCTGCAATAGCTTTTATTCCTGCAAGGAAGAATTCGAAGCGGCTTCCAGGTAAAAACAAGAAACTTCTTAATGGGATACCTTTATTCCAATATACTGTCGAAGCTGCTTTGAAATCAAAATGCTATCAAATGGTCGTACTTACCACGGATGATAAAAAAATAGTAGAAATTGGAAAGAGGATTGATAGTTTAACGGTTCTAACAAGACCTGACAAATATGCAACAGATGATGTGAGAGCTAAGGATGTAATACTATACCATTTAGATAGGATTGACAAGAAATTCGATTATGTTTCATTGCTTATGCCTACATCCCCCTTCAGGGATGCGGCAGATATAAGGAAATCTTTTGAGATACTTCAACAAGAAGACGGAGAAAGTATTGCAAGCGTTGTTGAATACGATTTTCATCCAAAAGTAGCGTTAAGAATGATGGAGAATCGTTTATGTTCATATTTTGATAAAGAGTTTAGGTGGGTAAGAGAAAGCGAATTTGACAAGGCCTATCATCTTAATGGAGCAATATTTACGTCAAAAATAAAATTTTTATTAAAAACCAGAAGTTTTGTGCAAAATGGAACTATACCTTATCTTATGGATACACTTAAATCACTGGATATAGATGAAGAATCAGATTTCAAATATGCAGAGTTTATTTTAAGGGAGAAGCTCTTATGGTCGAAATTGTGAACTATGAAGTTGGCAATCTGCGGGCTGTATTTAATTTTACTGTAGATTATGTAGCGAGTTTTATATGTGTGTTCTTGGGGTTCGATAGTTTGAACCGGATTGTTTTTATCCTAAAATGTAGGCATAAAGTTATGGTGACGCTATGAAGGAAAACAAATTTAAAGATATCCTTTGCAGTGCAGAGATAACCATAAAAGAAGCCATGATGTCTTTGAGTAAAGTCCGTGGGCAATTGCTTCTTGTGGTCGATAAAGACAGGAAACTCCTCGGTGTTCTGGCGGATGGGGACATAAGAAGGGCACTCTTAAAAAACATTTCTCTTACGGCAACCATATCGGGAATTATGAACAGAGAACCAAAAACACTCCTCTTTTTCAGTAAGAAACTCGCTTTAAAGGAAATGAAGAAATACTCCATAAAGCAAATTCCAGTGATTGACGAGGAGGGAAAAGTCCAGGATATTATTCTCTGGAATGATGTTATTGACGTAGAAATCGAGCTGGACAAGTTGGACAACTCCGTTTTTATTATGGCGGGGGGCAGGGGGACAAGACTTAAACCATTTACCAAAATTCTTCCGAAACCGCTCATCCCCATAGGCGACAAGCCCATAATAGAAATCATCATGGATAAATGCAAAAAACATGGGTTTTATAATTTTATAATATCCCTTAATTACAAAAGTGCCATGATTAAGCATTATTTTGCTGAAAATGAGTATGATGCTTCAATTGAATTCAGGGAAGAGGATAAGCCTCTGGGGACAGCAGGACCACTGTGCCTGGTAAAGAATCAAATCAGGGAACCGTTAATTGTTACTAACTGTGATGTTATTACAGACATAGACTACCGCGATTTGCTGATCTTCCATAAGGAAAAAGGTTTCAAGATAACTATGGTGGGCGTAATGAAACAATTCACTGTACCTTATGGCGTATTGAAGACAAATAACGGCCATCTTATGGAAATCACGGAAAAACCGGAGTACGACTTTATGGTAAACGCTGGCGTCTATGTGATCGATCCGGAGATACTTACACTCCTTGAAGACAACTGCTGCCTGGACATGCCAGATCTATTGGTAAGGGCCAAGGAAAAAGGATATAGCGTAGGCGTGTATCCTTTTAGCGGTGAATGGATTGATGTGGGGCAATGGGAAGATTATAAAAAAGCCATATCTCATATGGGTTTCGAGGTGATGCTTTGAAAATGGTGTACAGTCGTAAAATAGTTTTTCACATCAGGACTTGGGAAGTAGGCCTCTACACAGCGCTTGAGGATTATTTTTTAAAAAATACAGATATGGAACTTGAGTTTCACTACATAACCCACCATTTCCAGGCTGAACACCTTTTGAAAAAAAAAGGGAGAAAATGCCTTAATATAAATCGGGAACTCAAAAAAATTCCTTTTCCTTCAGATTGGTGGAAGCGGTTGCAGGACTTGGAAAACCGCTACATAGGGTATACCAGGAATTTTCAACAGTATTTGATAGCCGAACGCTTTATGAGATCCAAACCACGCGTTTATCAGATGAGGCAACTTTATCGGACAGCCATGTTCTTTGATTCATATTTTGCAAAACATAAGCCTTTTTTTATGCTTTCCAATGGGCCAGACCATATGGCGTTTTGGCTTGCAATGGACATGCTTCGATATCACGGAGGGCATCCTTGCGGTCTTGTACCTCCCTCTTTACCTCGCTATCATTTTAGTATGTACAGGCAGGTGGGCAGGATATATTATGGGAAAGAACTGTATAAGGAGTACCTTAAAAAAGGGCTGAGTGACGAAGAGCATGAGACTGTAACCGAATTGCAGAATGCTTTTTTAAAAGGCAAGGCTGTACCAGTAAATATCTCTCATGATCGATTTGCCCTTATTCGTCGGCGAAGTTTTAAAACACGTGTTAAAAGCCATTTAAATTCAACATATTGGCAATATATGGAAAATATAAAGGGAAGTTGGTATGTGACACCATTGCGTATTCCTGGCACCTATTTTTTGGACAAGGCACTCGTAAAGCTGCGTGTTTTTATTAGGAACTTCTTTTTTAACGAAGTACTATCTTCCGACGTACCGTTTGTGTTTTTTCCTCTCCATGTGGAACCGGAAGCCACCACCACCATCTATTCAAACTTTTACGAGAATCAATTGGAAACTATTAGATCCGTGTCCAAAGCCCTTCCAGTGTCATGGGCTTTGGTGGTCAAAGAGCACCCTAATAATAAAAATGGCCGCTGTCTGAATTTTTATTCCAGCCTTAAAAAGCTGCCGAATATTGTATTAATCAAGACCGATACACCGAGCTGGATACTTATACGATCTTGCCGGATGGTGGCCACATTAAGCGGAACTGCAGGTTTCGAGGCTAGCATCGTTGGAAAACCGGTTCTACTGTTTGGGGACCCTGGCTGGGGATATTCCCCGAGCGTAAAAAAGGTTGAAACCCTTCACAATCTGAGCAAAACAATTTCTGAACTGGATCGGGCTCAATTATCTCAGGATGATGACCGAGTGCAGGCATATGTGTTAAGCTGGATACAAGCTAACCCAGAAGGTCTGCATTCATATTTTTCATGGTATCCTCCCATAGACGATCCAAAAAACGTTGCTTTGATAGGAAAAGGACTTGTTAAACTTCTGCATGATCTGAACAAGGATAAGTTCTCTGATGCTTAATGCTCTTCCATGTGGTCAGATGACTCTTTCTTTTATTGTAATAATTTGAAAATTCTTAGCACGAAATACACAAAAAACAGCCCATTTGAAGCTTTTGTTGGTATTCTTAAGACTTGTCTTGATGGAGTAAAATTCCAATCCATAAATTTTGCTCCGGCATATTTTTTGTTAATGCTTTTGGGTACTGCAATAAATTTTTGCAAAAGCCTGGCTTTTGCAAAAGTACTTGGTGTCAGCGAATTTGGATACCTGGCACTTTTCAATGTTTTTGTTTCATATGGAGCAATTCTGTTTCAATTCGGTCTGTTAAATGGTCTTAACAGGGAACTGCCGGTTGCTATAGGCAGAGGTGAAAACGAGCGATCCATTCGCTTGCGTAATATGGTGCTTACCTCAGTTTTCATGATGATCCTGTTGGTTTTTCCGCTTTTTGCCGCAAGTCTATGTTGGATTAAAGCAGATGCTGGAGTTAAGGTCATTTATCTGGCTGCCTATGGTGGGTCTGCCATATCAGTACTGTACGGATTTGTGACGCTTGAATTACGAGGACGGCAATTACTTTTACCTTTTTCGTTTATCTATGTGCTTCAGGCAGTCGCCACGCTTCTGATAGGAATTATTGCAGGTCGTTACTTTGGTCTTAAAGGTGTTATAGGGGCTGTATTCTTTGGTTATATTATATCCATTGTTATTGCTATGGTGTTTTGGATCGACAATATACGTCTGGCTCGAATAGAATTGCAGGATATTAAATATTTGTTACGTATTGGCGTTCCTCTCGTATTATCAACATTCTGCTATACTTTTGCTTTAAGCATGGATCGTCTCTTTATAGCCAAGTACTTCGGAATGTTTGAATTGGGTAAATACCAGTTTGCTTCTATAATATTTATAGCGGGTACTGCGATAAGCAGTGTTGTAGCGCAATGTGTGTCGCCACAAATTCTTTACAATCACGGTAGAGGAACGGAACCCGGAAAGAACTTTTCCGTAGTTCTTAAGATAATGGGAGGGATTTGCGCAATTTTCCTGCTTGGCTGGTATCCTTTTGTAGTAGGTTCAGGCTTTCTGGTGGAACGATTTTTTTACAAGTATTCGGATGTATTGCCCGTAATGCAAATATTTTATTTCTCAGCCGGTATAAAAATTATGAATATGGCTGGCGTAATGATTAATGTTTTTAACAAACAATTTATGGCTTTGGTATACACTATAATCGTGACGCTTGTGTTATTTTTTGCTTATCTTGTGGCAGTCAAAGAAAGTGCCTCTCTGATAACTTTTGCCAAAATATTTTTAGGGGGCCAGATAATGTTTGTAGGAATGAATATCGGATTGGGTTTCTGGTGTGTCAAAAAATATAGATAAGATATCTATGGTATGTGTTTTTGTCATACAGATTATAATCATTTTAGGTCATAAAACCTGTGCTTCAGCCTATTACGTACAGGCACCAACGATCCTGGAACCTGTCGGCGCAGTAGGTTTGAAACAGTCTTACGCAATACCGGTATCTTATGCCCTTATCGGATAGACATAAGCTGATGCAATTGAAAAAAATTATCAATGCGGATCTATCATTAAAACTGCTTGTGACAGGAATGAGCGTTTTATATCTTCACGAAGTCTTGCTAAGTCTCGCCGTTATTCATATGGTAATAGCTTATACGGGCTTTATTTTCTTGTTTTTATCACTTTGCACTGCAATTGTGGAGGGCAAATTAAATTACCTTGAACGCAAATATGCCAATTGGCTGTTGGCAATATGGCTTTTTGCTTTCTTTATGCTTTTGCATGGCGCTTTTTTAGGCCATGATTTGAGATATCTCTCTCGCGATTTATGGGCATTTTGTTTCTTTGCGTGCTTATTGGCTGCGGCTAAAAAAGACAACTGGATTGTCATCGACAGGATGGTGTATCTTCAATTTACGTTTACTATAGTCTTAGTGGTTTTTATCTGGTCTTTTTACGGCCTAAATATTACAAGAGAAATACTTCAACAAAGCTTAAATTCTTTTGAAAGGCCTCGTTTGGCGTGGGCTTGGGGGCTATTATATAGCTGGCCGTATATGCTTCTTACTTATAAGGAAAGTTCTTTAAGTAGAAGAATAATAACCATACTCGGTTTTACAATATTTATTGTAATAGCATTGATGTTTGAAAAACGGAGTCCTGTGGTTTTTCTAATATTGTTTATCGGCCTATATGCTATTTTTGCTAAAGATAGGTCAATGGCAAAAATAATAACCAGGAATAGATTGATTTATAAGCTTATTTCAGTGCTGCTGGCGATAACCGTTCTGAGCACAGGGGTTTACCTGATTGCTCGTGTGCAGGAAAAAACAGGATATAATTATGTAACAGTGTTACTTGATAGAAGTTCTTCTCGCGGCGGTTTTATCGACACGCTTTTGCATGACCCCAGATTAGATTCAATTCCCAAGGATATTATTGCTGAAGCGGAAGCCTATCAAATAGTCGTTGGACAGGGGTTAGGGTCTACCATATTGAGAAGTTCAGTTCAGATTCAATCAGTGGAAAACGGACTTATGCTTTTGTTCTTTAAGGGCGGAATATTATATACGATAGCATGGTGTTTTGGTTTGCTGAATATTTTAACAGACTTATTCCGGCGAAGAAAAAAGTCGGTGGTTTCATTTCAAATTATGTCATCAGTTATCATAATTATGTCGCCTATATCGTGCTTTTTTCATATGGGTTTTCTGACCGGACATATAATGTTGTGGTTTGGTCGTAGTATGGCGCGGGCGTGAATGTGTTTTAGTTGTATCACGAAAGAAGCCTTTTTCTTTTCCCCTGGGGTAGGAAAAACCAACTTGTTGTTGCCTTGGGCGAAGTGTTTATAGGAAAAGAGCATCTTTACCATAATGTGATCTTTTTTGTACTCTTGATAGGAAAAGAATGAGCGCAACAAAAAAAATTCTTATTGCTGGTGCTTGTATATTCCCAGAAGGTTCAGGAGGCGCGGTTAGATGTATGCACATGCTTGCAAAAGGATTTGCAGCTAACGGGCATCATGTTGAGGTTGCCACAACGTATGGCGCGGATACCTACAAGCGAAGGATTGAAATGGATGGATTTGTTGCATACTCATTTGGGCTGCTGCATGATCTGAATAAACTTAGCTTAGTCAAGAAGTTAAAATCACATTTGAAGTTAATGATCTATTTGATTTATTTAACCGTTAAAAAACGATATGATATTATTTTTTTTTATGGACCGGGTCCCGCTTTTGTTTATGTTGGATTATTAGCCAAGATTATGAAACGTCGTGTGGCCTATTTAATGGCAGATATCCAGCCGAAAACAGCAAATATGAAAATATCTGGAAAGTTGAAGAGATTGCAGGCAAATATTGTTGATATTTCTTTAGCCAACATATCTGACCTCGTTGTTATTCTGGGGACGTCGAAATTGGTGCGGCGCTACGCTCGTTTTGCTCCAAAGTCGTCCCGTGTGCAGATATTAGCGCCTGTGGACACGGACATGTTTGCTTCTGGAAATGGCAATAGCTTTAGAGAAAAATATGGCCTTAAAGGTAAGGAAATTGTGACATACTCAGGTGCTTTGGATAAACTAGATGGAATTCATATTCTTATAGAGGCGATAAAATCAGTTGCACAAAAGCATCCCAATGTTGTTCTGGTTATAGCAGGCTCTACTGGAGACATAGATCGCGTTGTCGGGAAAATGTTGGATTTTAAACTTTTGGCGCAAGAACATGGGGTGGCAGACTTTACCATATTTACTGGTCATCTTCAGATGCAGAACGTTATCGATTTGCTTAATGCATCAAATGTTTTGGTAATGCCCAAAATTGACCATCCCTTGAATCATGCGGCCTCACCGATCAAAATAGCAGAATATTTGGCTGCCGGTCGTCCTATTGTCACGTCACGAATCTGTGAACTCGATAGGCACTTAACACATAAGGAACATGTGTATTTTTGTGAATCGGGTAACACGATAGAACTTACTGATGCAATCAATTTTGTTCTTGAGAATGAAGCGTTGAGCTTAAAACTATCAAAAAATGCTTCATCAATTTCAAAAGTATTGTTTGATTACAGAACCATAACGGGAACAATATACGAGCGTGCTTTTATAACAGAGGAGGCAAATAAATGGTTGAATGCTTAACGCCAGAAGAGGCAATTGGACATACTGTTAAACGATTCCCATTCAATGGCTATATGACAAAATCAATGGGGGGATTTGGCGCTTATCAAAACATAGCGAAAACGGTATTGCAGTATCTAAACCGTGGCTGCACGATTCTTGATGTTGGTTGTGGTCCGTGCGATAAAACTGCGATTTTACAGTTTTTAGGATACAGATGCTATGGTTATGATGATTTGCAGGATGATTGGCACAACCTTCCTGGGTCAAAGGACAAAATCATGTCATTTGCTAGAGAATGCGGCATAGATTTCAGGCTGGCTCATAATGATATACTCCCCTTTGAAAAAAACTCCTTTGATATGATTATGTTGAATGACATTTTGGAACATCTTCATAATTCGCCGCGTGATCTACTGAATGATTTACTTGAATTGGCAAAAACAGAGGCCTTATTATTTGTGACAGTTCCTAATATAGTAAATATAAGAAAAAGAATTGACATACTTTTTGGAAAAACTAATTTGGGAAGTTATGAAACCTATTACTGGTATCCCGGTTCTTGGAGGGGTCATGTCAGAGAGTATGCAAAAAAAGATTTGATAAAATTATCTAAATATTTAGGTTTGGACGTGTTAGAGCTTCATGGTTGCGACCACATGCTGCAAAGGCTGCCTCCTTCTATGCGGTCGCTGTATCTTTTAGTGACAAAGATTTTTGATGGGCTGAAGGACACTTGGATTTTAGTGGCCAGAAAACGAAAGAACTGGAAACCAAGAAAAGAACTGCCTCCTGGTGAATTTGCAGCTATTATCGGAGAAGTTACATCTTATCAATATTCTGAGTGACGAAAGGAATATGCGACTCGGCATCGATGCTTCTAATATTCGTGGTGGGGTGACACATTTTGTCGAGCATTTTATTGCTATGTCTGAGTGGTTACAATTTCACATGCTTTAAAAAGTATAGTCGCATAAAAGAATCTAACTTTTACACGTTATTATCTTGAAAACAGGTTCAAGTTCAGAGAATACAAGAGAGTCAAAATGGGTCAAATTTTTGTTTTTGGTGCAACGGGTTTCATTGGCCAACACCTAATTCGGGAAGTAGATCGCAACATGACTTCGCCCGTAACCCGTGGCCTCAAAAAACGGATTCCAGCGGATCACGAGGACAGGAACTGGCTTGTGGCAGATCTCTTGAACCCACACTCGATTGAACAAATTTTAACCCCGGGGAGTACCGTCATCAACCTTGCATATTCTGGGTTCTTTTCATCTGAAGATAATATTACAATGGTTGAAAACTTGGTCCAATCGTGTCGTCGAGCAAAGGTTTCGAAACTATTGCACTGTTCAACGGCAGTTGTAGTTGGCGAGAATCCATCCTCTACCGTTAGTGAGGACACAAAATGCTTGCCAGTGACCCCTTATGAGAAAACAAAATATCAGATTGAGAATCTCCTTTTAGATGCGGCAAGCGATGATTTCGAAATTTATATTCTCCGGCCTACTACAGTCATTGGCCCCGGTGGGCAAAATCTAAAAAAACTGCTTTGGGCAATTGAGGCAGGCAATAGCGTAATTAACCATATTCGCTCTTCGGTCCTTGGCAATAGAAATTTGAACCTCGTGGCCGTGAAAGATGTCGTAAGAGCACTCATGCATCTAATCAAGCCATCGTCATTCCACTCTGGGGTCTATATTTGTTCAGCAGATGATGATCCGGATAATCGATATGATAAGGTTGAAGCGATCATGAGAGAACTTTTAGAAAAACAAAAACGAATTAAACCGACCCCGCTGCCTAAACAAATTTTGGAGGTTATGCTCAGATTTAGCAAGTCCGGGGCTGGGCGGTTCGCTAATCGCAACTACTCATCGGAGAAGCTCTTTCATACAGGATTTCAAAGGAGCGAACCAGTAGCGCAGGCTGTCCGGGAATTTGTTTTATCCGAGGTAGGGTCTTCGAAGAGAGGAAGCTTACAGATATGAATCGTAGCTATCAATCATTTCTTTTCAATTTCTCTGCCTCCTATGGTGGTGGTGGCCTCAAGCGGCTTATGGCGTATTCCAGTTGGTTCAATGAACATGGTGGGGCCTCTTTCATTGTCAACGATCGACTTAAAGGGATTGACAAGCAATTTCCTGTAAATAAATATTTATTCCTGCGCCAAAGCAGGTTTTCTCGGGTTATTAACTATTCGAGTCAACTTAACAATTTAATAGCAGACACTGGGGCAATAGATCTTTACTACTCCTATGGCATGCCACTCCCGCGCAAGGTAAGTCGGGTAAGCTGGTTTCATCTAAGCAATGTTTTACCACTAACTAAGGAGATAGTTCCTCTGCCTCTGAAGCGCCGACTTGAGATGCTTCTTTTGGGCTTCCTGATCAATAGTTGTTTAAAGTACGCAGATGTTATTTCTGCTGAATCAGATACTTCCATTGGGTTATTTGATAAGCTCCTTTCACACAAGCTATTTATCTCTGTCAACGGGAGCGATGATGAGATAAGTGCCTATGAGAACGGTGTAGGGGCTGGAGTTAATCGAGACGCAGAGAATATTGCCGTTGCAGTAGGCACATATTATTACAAATGCATCGATGACGTCTATAAAGTATACTCTCATTTACTCAAGTCGAACCCAAGCCTACGGCTAATCATCATAGGAGCTCGAGAATACATTCCGTCTTATGTTCTTAAAGACCATCACGTTGTAGCAAAGGGGTTTCTATCTCAATCAGAGGTTTGTGATTTGATGCGACGCTCAAAGTACTACATAACATCGACAATCATTGAAAATTCTTACAATGCGGCATCAGAAGGAGCATTTCTTGCGCGGGAATCTTTCATCTCCGATATCGGCCCTCACCGCGAATTGTTGAAAGGTGCCAACTATGAGCGACTCGATAATTTGGGCACTCGAGTGGCGTGCCTTCACGTAAAGTCTACAGACCTCGATCCGAGAAACCTGAAATCATGGGATCAGGTGATTGGAGAAATGGTTAATTTGGTAAAAAATGACGAGTAACTGGAGAAGAGATGTTTGAGAATAAAAAACTTATAATTACCGGCGGTACCGGTTCTTTCGGGAATGCGGTGATCAGGAAATTTTTAAATACCGGCATAAAAGAGATCCGTATCTTTAGTCGAGACGAAAAAAAGCAGGACGATATGCGGAATGCCTATCGTAATGATAAGCTGAAATTTTATATTGGGAATGTAAGAGATTACGACAGCATTCATTCCGCAATGCATGGGGTTGATTATGTCTTTCATGCCGCGGCCTTAAAGCAGGTGCCTTCCTGCGAGTTTTTCCCGGTGGAGGCAGTAAGGACAAATATCCTGGGTACAGAAAATGTCCTGAATGCGGCCATATCCCAAAATGTCAGTAAGGTTATCGTCCTGAGTACGGACAAGGCGGTTTATCCGGTAAATGCCATGGGGATGTCCAAAGCGTTGATGGAAAAGGTGATGACTGCAAAATCAAGAACGGTTGATGAAAAAGAGATTATACTTTGTGGGACGCGCTATGGGAATGTGATTGCTTCTAGGGGTTCTGTGATCCCGCTGTTTGTGGAGCAGATAAAAGCGGGCAAACCATTAACTGTGACAGATCCCAATATGACAAGGTTTATCATGTCTCTGGAAAATGCGGTGAAATTGGTTTTGTATGCCTTTCAAAATGGAAACGGGGGCGACATATTTGTTCAAAAGGCGCCTGCCTGTACTATTGGAGACTTGGCAGCGGCGATTAAAGGGCTTTTCGGGCACAAGAATGAAGTAAAGATAATCGGAACAAGGCATGGTGAAAAGCTTTTTGAAACTTTATTAAACAGGGAGGAAATGGCTTATGCCCAAGATCTGGGCGATTACTACAGGATTCCGCTTGATGCCAGGAATCTGAATTACAATAAGTATTTTATTGAGGGTGAAGAGCAGATATCGAGTAAAGAGGACTATACGTCGAATAATACAAGAATATTAGGTGTTGAAAAAATAAAAGAGGTTTTGCTGAAGGTGGGGTATATTCGGGAAGAACTTGGGAAGTAAGGATGAGGTTTTTTTCACCACGAAGGGCACGAAGAACACGAAGATGAAAGAAAAGTTTGTTATGAAAAAGGTGCTTGTAACCGGTTCAAATGGATTTATTGGAAAAAATCTTTGTGCTGTGCTGCGGCGGCATGAGGATGTTGAGTTGTATGAATATGATGTGAAGAACAACTCGGAAGACCTGGATATTGCCTTAGGAAAAATTGATTGCATTATTCATCTTGCCGGCGTGAACAGACCGAAAAATCCGGATGAGTTTGAGACTGGGAATGCGGGATCTATTAAAGATATTTGTATCAAGCTGAAGGATGTTGGGCGGTCACCTAAGATTGTGCTGTCATCCTCGATTCAGGCGGTTCTTGGTAACCCTTATGGCGTCAGTAAGCATCTTGCAGAAGAAGAACTGCAACGTTTTTCTGCTGATACCGGCGCAGAGTGCGTTGTATATCGTTTTAAAAATCTGTTTGGGAAATGGGGCAGACCCAATTATAATTCTGTGACTGCAACCTTTTGTCATAACATTGCCAACGATCTGCCCATTCAAATTTCTGATCCATCCAATGAAATAGAGTTGACTTATATTGATGATGTTGTGGAAGCGTTTACCTCTGAATTGAGTTCATCATCACCTGGTTTCAGGTTTGCCCAGCCACTTCCTTCAAAACGGATAAGTCTGGGAGGATTAGCAGAGAAGATTAAATCGTTCCGGGAAATGCGCACCAGTTTGAATCTTCCGAATTTTGAAGAATCTTTTGAAAGAGCCCTGTATAGCACCTATCTCAGCTACCTTAATGACAAGGATTTCGAGTACGGCTTGGATATGAAATCCGATCAGCGCGGCAGTCTTGCGGAATTTTTGAAATCGCCGTCCATAGGGCAAATCTTTGTCAGCCGGACAAAACCGGGGATTACACGGGGTGATCATTTTCATCATACAAAAACTGAAAAATTTCTGGTTTTGGAGGGCGAAGGTGTGATTCGCTTCCGGCATATTGAAGGAGATGAAATTCTGGAATATCCGGTGAACGGTGAAAAGTATCA